>NZ_JBEXTX010000004.1:0-215023 GCF_040614175.1 Amycolatopsis sp. NPDC006131 | reverse complement strand
AACAGCACGGTGGCCGCACCATCGAGGGCGTCGGAGTCCGCATCGCCCAACGACTCCTGGCCCTCACCGCCGCCATCTGGCACAACCGCGCCACCGGCCAACCCGTCACCCGATCCCTGACCGCCTACGACCACTGACCGAGTTACGCATTACTCGTCTAGAGGGCTGCTTGGTCACCGCGGGGCCCAGCTTGCAGCAGGTTCCACCACGATCGCCGCCGCCAATGGGTGACCCGGCGGCACTCCTAGGGCTGTTTCGTCACCGCGGCGGCCTCGGCGTGCAGCAGCTCCAGCACGGTGGCCACCGGCGGTCTGGTGCCGGCCCCGGTGCGCAGGACGGCTTCGATGAGCCTCGCCGCGCGGATGCCTGCCAGCGGGCGGCGCACGATGCGGCGCGACCACGTGCCGGCCAGCGTGTACCGCGGCAGCAACGCGATGCCGTGCCCGGCGGCGACCAGCGCCTCGATGATCCGGAAGTCGTTGATCCGCTGCTTGATCTGCGGCCGCACACCGGTCCGCACCGCCAGCGAGCGCAGCACGTCGTCGACCGGGAAGCCGACGTCCACCGAGATCCACTGCTCCCCGGCCAGCTCGGTGAGGTCGACCCGGCGGCGGCGCGCGAGGCGGTGGCCCAGCGGCAGCGCGACGTCCAGCGGTTCGCGCAGCAGCGGCACCACGTCAAGCCGGTCCGGCGGGAACGGCTCGGCGTGCTCGTCCCGGTGGGTGACCACGATGTCGAAGTCGGCGACCAGCCCGGGCACCTCCGCCGGCGTCATGTCGACGTCCCGCACCTCGACCTCCAGGCCCTCGACCTCGGCGAACCGGTGCAGCAGCCCGGGCAGCAGCATCAGCGCCGCGGACGGGAAGATCGCCACCCGCACCCGCCCGCGCGGCAGGCTGCGGAACACGTCCAGCTCGGCCTCGGCCCGGTCCACCGCGGCGATCACCTCGTCCGCCCGCACCACCAGCGCCCGCCCGGCGTCGGTGAGCCGCAACCCCCGCCCCGCCGGTTCGGTCAGCACCAGCCCGACCTCCGCCTGCAACGCCCGGAGCTGCTGCGACACCGCCGACGGCGTGCAGTGCAGCGCTTTCGCCGCCGCCGTCACGCTCCCGCGGTCCGCGAACTCGCGCAGCACCCGCAACCGACCGACGTCCATGAAGCAACGCTACACAGTAGGTGCAAACAATCTCGATTGTGCTTCATAGTTGCGGGAGGCACGCTGAACACGTCCCCACCCGCCGCCCGACCACCACCCCTGAAGGAGGCGCTGCGCGCCGATGTCTGTTCGCGACCGCTTCCTCGCCCTGTTCGTCGTCGTCCTGTGGGGCCTCAACTTCATCGCGATGCACCCGATGCTCGAGCACTTCCCGCCGCTGTTCGCGGCGGCGCTGCGCTTCGCAGTGATCGCGATCCCGACGATCCTGTTCATCCCGCGCCCGAAGGTGAAGCTGCGCTGGCTCATCGGGTTCGGGCTCGGGTTCGGCACCGGCCAGTTCGCGTTCCTGTTCCTCGCGCTGACCCACGGCATGCCGACCGGTCTCGCGTCGCTGGTGCTGCAGGCGTCCGCGCCGTTCACGGTCCTGCTCGGCGGGATCTTCCTGCGCGAACCGCTCTCCGCGCGGCAGCTGATCGGAATCCTGGCCGCGGTGGCCGGGATGGGCGTGATCGCCTGGCACCGCGCGGAGAACGCCGTGCTGCTGCCGGTCGTGCTCACCCTGCTCGGCGCGCTGTGCTGGGCCGCGGGGAACCTGTGCTCGCGTCAGGCCAGGCCGGACAACCCGATCCACTTCACGCTGTGGATGTCGGTGGTCCCGCCGATCCCGATGTTCGCGTTGTCCACGATCTTCGAAGGCCCGGCCGTGCAGTGGCAGTCGCTGGTCACGCTGGGCACCGGCGAAGGCCTGCTCGGCCTGGCCGGGTTCGCCTACGTGGTGCTGATCGGCACGGTCCTCGGGTCGAGCATCTGGACCGTGCTGATGCGCCGCAACCCGGCCAACGTGGTCGCGCCCTTCTCGCTGCTCGTGCCGGTGGTCGGGATGTCCGCGGCGTTCTTCGTGCTCGGCGAGACCCCGGCGCTGGTCGAAGTGCTGGCCGGCCTGGTCGTGGTGGCCGGGGTGCTGTACGGCTCGCTGCCGAGGCGTCAGCGCTCGGCGGGCGCGCTGCCCGAACTCGTCTCCTCGTGACGGCGGCCCATCCGCTTCTTGACGACGAGGCCGACCACCACGCCCACCACGACGGCGACCGCCAGCGCGACGTAGGAGAACCGGGACAGCCACTTCTCCGCGACCACGCCGAGCGAGTACACCAGCGCCGTCGTGCCGCCCGCCCAGACGATGCCGCCGAGCGCGTTGGCGAACAGGAACCGCGGGTAGTGCATGTGCAGCGACCCGGCGAGCGGGCCGCACAGAATGCGCAGAATCGCGACAAAGCGGCCGAAGAAAACCGCCCAAACCCCGCGTTTCCGGAACATTCGCTCGGCGGCGGCGACATGCGCCGGCCCGAAATGCTTGGGGAATTTCCGCCCGGCCCAGTCGAACAGGCGCCGCCCGCCCTTCCGCCCGATCAGGTAACCGATGCTGTCCCCGGCGATGGCGCCGCCCGCGGCGACGGCGCCGATCAGCCAGGGGTCCAGCCCGTCGTGGTGCGATGCCAGGAGAGCCGCGCTGACCAGCACGATCTCTCCCGGCAACGGGATCCCGAGGCTCTCCGCGCCGATCACCACGCCGACCGTGAGGTAGACCAGGAGCGGCGGGATGGTCTCCAGCCACGCGTCGATGTGCACGGTGAAAGCCCCTTCGGATACCCCGGCGAAATTCTCCGTCAGGGTACCCGCGTCAGGGCTCCAGCATTTCGGCCACCGAAGCGGCCTGCGGAATACCCGCATCGGGTGACAACTGCGCGGTCACCAATTCCGGTTTCACCTCGTGCGGCGTGATCCGGCCGGCCTGGATGTCCTCCGCCCAGTGGCAGGCGACCCGGTGCCCGGCGGCGAGCTCCCGCAGCGCGGGCCGCTCGGTGTCGCACTTGGTCTCCTGCCGCCACGGGCAGCGGGTGTGGAACCGGCAGCCCGACGGCGGATTGGCGGGCGAGGGCAGGTCGCCGGCGAGCAGGATCTGCTCGCGGCTGTCCTCGACCACCGGGTCCGGCACCGGGATCGCCGACAGCAGCGCCCGCGTGTACGGGTGCAGCGGCTCGGCGTAGAGCGACTCCGAGTCGGTCTCCTCGACCAGCGAGCCGAGGTACATCACGCCGATGCGGTCGGAGATGTGCCGGACGACCGCCAGGTCGTGGGCGATCACCAGGTAGGTCAGGCCCAGCGAGTCCTGCAGCTCCTCCAGCAGGTTGATCACCTGCGCCTGCACGGACACGTCCAGCGCGGACACCGGCTCGTCGGCGACGATCAGGTCCGGTTCGACGGCCAGTGCCCGCGCGATGCCGATGCGCTGGCGCTGCCCGCCGGAGAACTCGTGCGGGTACTTCCGCAGCGAGCTCTCCGGCAGACCCACGGCGTTCAGCAGCTCTCGCAAGCGCTTGCGCGTGCTCTCCCGGTCCTTGTCCAGGCCGTGCGCCCGCATGCCCTCGATGAGGATCGACTCCACCGACTGCCGCGGGTCGAGGCTGGACAGCGGGTCCTGGAACACCATCTGCATCCGCCGCCGCATCTTCCGCAGCGACTCGCCCTTGAGCGTCGACAGGTCGGTGCCGTCGAACACCGCGCGTCCACCGGTCGGCTCCACCAGCCGCAGCAGGCTGCGGCCCAGCGTCGTCTTGCCGCAGCCGGACTCGCCGACCAGGCCGTACGTCTCGCCGCGCTGGATCTCCAGATCCACCCCGTCCACCGCGTAGACGTGCCCGACCGTGCGGTCCAGCACGAGCCCGCGCTTGATCGGGAAGTGCACCTGCAGGCCTTCCACGCGCACCAGCGGTTCCGACATCAGCGCACCCCCTCGCCTGCCGCGACCGGACGGCCCACCGGATTGTGGCACCGCAGCATGCCGTTCGAATCGGGTTCGAGTTCCGGCGTGACCTCCCGGCACAGGTCCAGCGCGTTCGGGCAGCGGGGCGCGAACGCGCACCCCTGCGACCACGGGATGTTGTCGGCGACCGACCCCTTGATCGGCACCAGCTTCTCCCCGCGCGGCGCGTCCAGCCGCGGGATCGAGGACAGCAGCCCGTGCGTGTACGGGTGCCGGGCGGAGGCGAACAACGCGTGCCGCTCCGCCCGCTCGACCACCCGGCCGCCGTACATGACGTTGACCTCGTCGCACAGCCCGGCGACCACGCCGAGGTCGTGCGTGATCATGATCAGCGCGGTGCCGGTGTCGCGCACCAGCTCGGACAGCAGCGCCAGGATCTGCGCCTGGATCGTCACGTCCAGCGCGGTGGTCGGCTCGTCCGCGATCAGCAGCCGCGGACGGCAGGCCAGCGCGATCGCGATGAGCGCGCGCTGCCGCATGCCGCCGGAGAGCTGGTGCGGGTACTCCGACAACCGCCGGTTCGGGTCCGGGATGCCGACGCGGTCGAGCAGGTCCGCCGCCTCGACCGTCGCCTGCTTGCGGTCCATCTTCCGGTGCCGTTCCAGCACCTCGGTGATCTGCAGGCCGATCGGGATCACCGGGTTCAGCGACGACAGCGGGTCCTGGAACACCATGCCCAGGTCGCGGCCGCGCCGGTCGCGCAGCTGCTTGTCGGACAGCCGCAGCAGGTCGGTGTCCTCGAACATCACCTGGCCGGTGACCTTCGCGCCGCGCTTGGGCAGCAGGCCCATGATCGCGAGCGCGGTCACCGACTTGCCGCTGCCGGACTCGCCGACCAAGCCGACCGTGCGGCCCGGCTCGACGTCGAAACTGACCCCGTCCACCGCGGTGAACGGGCGGGTTCCCTTGCGGGAGAAGACGACCGACAGGTCGCGTACTTGCAGGAGACTCAACGCGCTACCGCCTGTTCTTCGGGTCGAGCGCCTCGCGCAGCGACTCGCCGAGCAGCGTGAACCCCAGCGCCACCACGACGATCGCGATGGCCGGGTAGAACGCCAGGCTCGGCTTGACGTCCAGCAGGGTCTGGGCCTGTGCCAGCATCAGCCCCCACTCGGCGCGGCTGGGATCGTTGTCGCCGAGGCCGAGGAACGACAGCGCCGCCACGTCGATGATCGACGTCGCCAGCGTCAGCGTCGCCTGCACGACCACCGGCCCGAGCGAGTTCGGCAGCATGTGCCGGAACACGATCGTGCTGCGCCGCACGCCCAGCGCGGTCGCCGCCAGCACGTGGTCGCTCGATCTCTGTGAGAGCATCGCGCCGCGCAGCAGCCGGGCGAAGATCGGCACGCTCACCACCGCGACCGCGATGATGACCGTCCACTGTGTCCCTTGCGAGAACAGCGCGGCCACCGAGATCGCCAGCAGCAGCGAGGGAATCGCGAGCAGGATGTCGGTGAACCGCATCAGCAGCGTGTCCACCCAGCCGCCCAGCGCGCCGGCCAGACCGCCGATGACCATGCCGACCGCCAGCCCGATCAAGGTGGCGACGACACCGACGATCAGTGTCTGCTGCGCGCCGACCAGCAGGCGGGAGAAGAAGTCGTACCCGCGGTGGTCGCTGCCGAGCACGAACCCGTCCATCGGGCCGGGGATGAAGTCCGGCCGCAGGTTCACGCGCAGCTCGTCGTAGGGGATGTAGGGGTTCTTCGGCGCCAGGAACGGGGCCAGGATCGCCAGCAGCACGAACAGGACCGTGATGACCGCGCCGGTGATCGCCACCGGGTTCCGCAGCATCCGCCGGACCGCGTCCGCCGCCAGGCTGGTGCCACCGGCCTCCGCCAGGTCGTCGATGCGTTCGGCCTTGCGCCGCAACATGGAGGTCATCGCACCCGCACCCTCGGATCGATGATGGCGTAGGAGATGTCGACCAGGATGTTGACGACGACGTACACCAGCGCGGCCAGCAGCAGCAACGCCTGCAGCCGCGGGTAGTCACGGCGCTCGATCCCCTGCGCCAGCAGGGATCCGAGCCCGTTCCAGTTGAACACCTTCTCGGTGAGCACGGCCCCGGCGAGCAGCAGACCGGTTTGCAGGCCGATCGTCGTCGACACCGGCAGCAGCGCGTTGCGCAGCACGTGCCGCTGGCGGATCGTCGTCGTGGTCAGGCCCTTGGACTCCGCGGTGCGCACGAAGTCCTCCTGCTGCACGTCCAGCACCGAGGCGCGGGTGATCCGCACGATCACCGCGAACGGGATGCTGGCCAGCGCGATCGAGGGCAGGATCAGGTGCTTGATCGCGTCCCACGTCGCGTCCAGCTCACCGGTGAGCAGGCCGTCCAGGGTGAAGAAGCCGGTGATGTGCGTGGCGTCGATGGTCACGTCCTGGCGCCCGGACGGCGGCAGGATGCCCAGCTTCTGCGCGAACACGTACTTGAGCAGCACGCCGAAGAAGAACACCGGCACCGCGACGCCGACCAGGGTGGTCAGCACGGTGGCGTTGTCCAGGAACCGGCCCCGGTAGCGGGCGGCGAGGTATCCCATCGGGATGCCGAAACCGACCGCGAGGACCAGCGCCGCGAGCGCGAGTTCGATGGTGGCGGGGAAGGCGCGCCCGATCTCGGCGAGCACGGTGTCGCCGCTGATCAGGGACGAGCCGAAGTCACCGGTGACGACGCGGCCGAGGAACTTGAAGTACTGGACGAAGATCGGTTGATCCAGTCCGAGCACGCTGTTCAGGGACGCGACCTTCTCCGGCGTCGCCTTGTCGCCGAGCAGCGCGGTAGCGGGGCCACCGGGCAGCAGGCGGAGCCAGGCGAAGACCAGGATGGAGAGCACGAGGAGCGTCGGGATCGCTTGCAGCAGCCGACGCGTGAGGAATCGGAGCATGTGAGTGCCTCGGAGACCGCACCGAAGCGGGAAAGCGCGCCGGGCACGCTTCCCCGCCCTCGGTGGCGGAACTCAGCCCTTGGTGACCGTGTAGAAGCGCTCGTCGGTCAGCGGGGTCGGGATCAGGCCCTGGACATCGGACCGCACCACGATCCCCGGCGGCGACGACGAGAGCGGGACCGCCGGGACGTACTGCGAGATCAGCACGCTGGCGCTCTCGTAGGCCGACTTCTTGGTCTCCGGCGTCGTCTGGGCGTCGGCGTTGGACAGCGCGTCGAAGATCTGCGGGTTGTCGAAGCCGAACTCCGGCTTGGTGCGCCCGAAGAACGTGCCGACGAAGTTGCCCGGGTCGGCGTAGTCACCGGTCCAGCCGAGCAGGTGCAGGTCGTGCTTGCCCGCCTTCTGCACGGAGTCCTTGTACCCGCCGTTCCACGGCTCCTGGACCACGTTGACCTTGATGCCGACGGCCTTCAGGTCGTCGGTGATCGCGGCGGCGATGTCCACCGGGTTCGGCATGTAGGGCCGGGTGACCTCGGTCGGGACGTAGAAGTTCAGCGTCAGGTCGCTCGCGCCGGCCTCGGCCAGCAACTGCCGGGCGGTGTCGGCGTTGTAGCTGTGCTTCTCCACCGCGGGGGTGTAGCCGGGCACGTTGTTCGGCAGGAACTGGTCCTGCGGGTAGGCGCCGGACGGCATCCGGTTCTTGACCAGCTGGTCCTTGTTGATCGCGAACTCGATCGCCTTGCGGACCCGCACGTCCTGCAGCTTCGGGTTGTTCTTCTGGTTGATGCCCAGGTACAGGATGTTGAAGGCGGGCCGGATCAGGACCTGGTCGCCTGCCTGCTTGAGCGAGTTGTAGTCCGCCGGGCTCGGGAAGTCGTAGCCGTCGATGGTGCCCGCGGCCAGCTCCTGCTTACGGGCGTTCTCGTCCGGGATGATCTTGAAGATCAGCCTGGCCGTCTTGGCCTTCTCGCCCCAGTAGTCCTCGTTGCGGACCAGGGTGATCGTGTTGTTGGCCTTGTCGAAGCTCTCGAACTTGTACGGCCCGGTGCCCGTCGGGTGGTCCGTGGCGTAGGCCGGGTAGGTGAACGCCTCACCGCTCTGGGTCACGTTGTCGGCGTCGTACTTCTTCAGCGCGTCCGGGCTCGACATGGACAGCGAGGTCAGGCCGAACGCGTCCGGGAAGGCGCCCTTGGCCTTGTTGAGGTTGAGGACGGCGGTGTGCTCGTCCTTGGCCTCGCAGCTCTTGTAGACCGGGTCGCCGCTGATGTCGCCTTCGTTCTGCGCGAAGCCCTCGAAGACGTCGCCGTAGTAGATCATCTGGCTCTGGGCGGCGGCGCCCTTCATGTTGTACCAGCGGTCGAAGTTGAAGCAGACCGCCGCGGCGTTGAACGGGGTGCCGTCGTGGAACTTGACGCCCTGCCGCAGCGTGAAGGTCCAGGTGGTGTTGCCGTTGCTCGGCGTCCACGCCGTGGCCAGGCCGCCCTCCAGTTCGGTGGTGCCCGGCTTGTAGGTGACCAGGGTGTCGAACATCTGGCGGGCGGGGCGGAAGCTTTCGCCGTCGTCGTTGAAGATCGGATCGAAGTTCTTCGGGGCACCGGCCGCGCCGAAGATGAAGGTGTCGCTGGCGCTGTCGCCCGAGCCGCGCTCGGAAGCGCAAGCGGCCGTCGTGACCGCGAGGGCGCCGGCAAGCCCGATCAGGGCGATGCGGCGCAACCCAACTGCCCGCGTTGGGAGCATGGTGGCACTCCTAGGAGAAAGTTCGGGTACGTGATCGACGACCCTAGTCCGCATGTTGGGAATTCGTTAAGCGCGTGAGGTTACGATCGCGCTACGTCAAACCGGACGTGCGAACACATTTGGCTTACGGGGTTACGTTCAGTGCTCACCCTGCGTAAGTTCGGACGAAAGTACTAGGCCGTTCGGGTGTACGTACTGGTGGGTAAGGTCAACGGCGAACCAACCACATTCGAACCGCTGCCACGCGGTCAGCGGGCCTCGAATGCCCTCGCCGTCCCTCGACACTGCCCGTTCGAGCCGAGTTTCGGCGTCCGGGCCCGCGACCCAGCACAGCGCGGACAGGCGGGGCCGGATCGAGGCGCGGCCGGAGGACACCCCTTCGAGGACGACTACGTCGACCGGGTGAACCGTGCGGACGGGCCCCGGCCGCGGCTCACCGGTGGTCCAGTCCAGTGGGCGGTAGACGGCGGGACGGCCCGCGGCGAGCGGGTCGAGGACCTCGGAGACGAGCCGCGGCCACCAGGCGACCGGGTCGTCCCACGTCGCGTAGTGGTCGGTGGCGACGACCGCGGTCGCCGCGCCGCGTGCCCGGAAGTCGGCGGCGAGTCGCGCCGCGAAGGTGGTCTTGCCCGCGCCGGACGGGCCGTCGACGGCGACCAGCCGGACCCGCCCGCAGCGGGGCGGGCCGGCCAGCACGTCGTCGGCCAGCGTCAAAGGGCGCGGCGGCCGGAGAGGGCGCGGCCGAGGGTGAGCTCGTCGGCGAACTCGAGGTCGCCGCCCATCGGCAGGCCGGACGCGAGCCGGGTGACGGTCAGGCCGGGGAAGTCCCGCAGCATCCGCACCAGGTAGGTCGCGGTGGCCTCGCCCTCGGTGTTCGGGTCGGTCGCGATGATCACCTCGGTGACCTGTTCCGCGCCGAGCCTGGCCAGCAGCTCGCGGATGCGCAGCTGGTCCGGACCGATGCCGGACAGCGGGTCGAGCGCGCCGCCCAGCACGTGGTAGCGGCCCTTGAACTCGCGGGTGCGCTCGACGGCGAGCACGTCCTTGGGTTCCTCGACCACGCAGATCAGCGACGTGTCACGCCGGGCGTCCCGGCAGATGCGGCACTGCTGCTGTTCGGAGACGTTGCCGCAGATCTCGCAGAACTGCACGCCCTCGCGGACCTTGCCGAGCACGTCCTGCAGCCGGGCGATGTCGGCCGGGTCGGCGGCGAGCAGGTGGAACGCGATCCGCTGCGCGCTCTTCGGACCGATGCCGGGCAGGTGTCCCAGCTCGTCGATCAGGTCCTGGACTACGCCTTCGTACAACGGGGCCCGCTACTTCAGGCCGGGCAGACCGAGTCCGCCGAGGTCGGGCATGCCGCCGCCACCGCCGAGGGCGCCGGCGACCGGGCCGAGCTTCTCCTCGGTGAGCTTCTGGGCGCTGCTCATCGCGTCCCGCACCGCGGCGACCACCAGGTCGGCGAGCGTCTCGGTGTCGTCAGGGTCGACCGCCTTCGGGTCGATCTGCAGGGACTTCAGCTCCATGCCGCCGGTGACGGTCGCCTTGACCAGGCCACCGCCGGAGGTGCCGGTCACCTCGGTGCGGGCGAGCTCCTCCTGCGCGGCGACGAGCTGCTGCTGCATCTGCTGCGCCTGCTGCAGGATGGCCTGCATGTCGGGCATTCCACCGCCGGGTTGCACCATGATCCCCGTTTCGTCGTGCTGTCCTGTGGGTCCCAGCGTAGCTCGGTCGGCTGTGGCACCGTGTTCGCCGTGCGCAGTCTCGTGGGGTTGGTGCTGAGCGGGGTGCTGCTGGTCGCGGGGTGCTCGTCGCCCGTGCCGCCACCGCCCGTTCCGTCCGCGGCGGCGCGGGTGTCTTCGGCTCCCGCACCGGCGTCGTCGTCTGTGACCTCGTCGGTCGCGCGGGAACCGGTGACGGTGGTGCTGGACCCCGGGCACAACGGCGGCAACGCGCGGCGGCCGGACGTGATCAACGCCCCGGTGCCCGCCGGACGCGGCGAGACGAAGCCGTGCAACACGACGGGGACCGCGACGGACCGGGGGTACGCGGAGCACGCGTTCAACTGGGACGTGGCGCAGCGGGTGGGTTCGCTGTTGGAGGCGCAGGGGGTGCGGGTGGTCTACACGCGCGCCGACGACACCGGGGTGGGCCCGTGCGTGAACGAGCGGGCGGCGATCGGAAACCGAGCCGGCGCGGCGGCGGTGGTGTCGATCCACGCGGACGGCGCCACGTCGGCGGGCGCCAGGGGCTTCCACGTGGCGTACTCGGCACCCCCACTGAACGCGGCGCAGGGCGCGCCGTCGGTGGAGCTGGCCGAGGCGGTGCGTTCGGGTTTGCTCGCCGGGGGTTTCCCGTTGTCCAACTACCTGGGGTCCGACGGCTTGGCCCCGCGGGATGATCTGGCCGGGTTGAACCTCTCGGAACGCCCCGCGGTCCTGGTGGAGTGCGGGAACATGCGAAATGCCGCGGAGGCCGCGGCGATGTCCAGTGTGGACGGACGAGCCCGCTACGCCGCGGCGATCGCTTCCGGCGTGGTGGCTTTCTTGCGGGAGCACGCGGGTTTCTGATCCCTGGGCGGGTTTGGCTCGTTCCAGGGCATGCCCCACTCCGTGGGGCCAGCGGCTCCGGCACCCCGAGCTGGCCCGCATCCGCAGCCTCTGTCCCACGCCACGCCCGGATTCCGCCGCCTTCCCCCACTCCGTGGGGCCAGCAACTCCAGCCCGGCAAGCCAGCCTGCCCACCGCGCAGCACTGCCCCGCTCCCGCGCCCACCAGCCCCACGCCGTTGACCCCCAACTGTGGAAGCGGCGCCACGCGCGGAGTCCGCGGCGCTTCGCGCAGCCCCACTCCGTGGGGGCCACCGGCTCAGGCGAGCCGCCGGAGCACAGCACACCGCGTTGGCCCGCTCCCGTGGCCGCCAGGCCACACCGGGCGCGGCTCCCGCAACCCTGTGTGCAGCCACTGCGCGGTGTGGCCCGCGCTCCCGCGCCACCAGGCCACACCGAGTGCGGCTCCCGCGGCTCTGCACGCAGCCACTGTGCGGTGTTGATCCGCTCCCGCGCCACCAGGCCACACCGGGCGCGGCCCCCGCAACCCTGTACGCAGCCACCGCGCACCGTGAATCCACTCCCGCGGCACCAGCCCCCACCGGGTGCCGCCCCCGCAGCCACCGCGCAGTGGCCGCTCCGTGGCCGCCAGGCCACCGGGCGCGGCCCCCGCAGCCCTTCACGCAGCCACCGCGCACCCGTGAATCCACTCCCGCGGCACCAGCCCCCACCGGGTGCGGCTCCCGCAGCCACCGCGCAGCGTTGGCCGCTCCGTGGCCGCCAGCGCCCGACCCGCCCACCGCGGGGGTCAGTCGATCGGCCGTGCGCCCAGGTGTTCGGCCAGCAGGCGGCGCGCCTGTTCCTCCGGGTCGTTCTGCGGTGCGGGCGCGATGTCCGGCACCGGCCCGCCCGTTTCGGCCATCATCGATTCCTCGTCCTCCGGCTCGGGCGGGAGGGGGATGTCGTCCGCGGGCTCCGGGGGCGGCTGCGGCGCCCTCGGCGCGGGCTCGGGCGGTGGGGCCGGGGCGGCCGCCGGCGTCGGGCGCTGGAAGGTTCGCTGTTGCTGCTGCGGGGCCTCCCGCGTGGGCGGGTTCGGGCGCGGGCTCGGGCCGCCGTCGCGGCGGGCAGAACCTCCTCCGCCGCCACCGCCGTGCACGCACCGCACCTGCCACGTTCCGCCGAGCACCTCGTGCAGCGCGCCGGCGATGAAGTCCGCGTTGCGCGGCTCCGACAACCGCCGCGCGAGGGGCTCCGCGCTGTGCGCCAGCACGACCGTCGAACCCTCGACGCTCTGCACCGTCGCGTTGATCATCATCGCTTCGGTGCTGCGGCTCGTCTTGCGGATGGCGGCCAGCAGGTCCGGCCAGACCCGGCGGATCGCGGCCGCGTCGATCCCGCCCGGCGCGGGCGCCCCGGCGGGAGCCTCGTCGGGGACCGCGGGCTCGGTGGGGCGCCGCACCGGCGCCTCCGGCGCCGCGGGACCGGCAGCAGGACCGGCAGCAGGACGCGACGCCGCCGGAGCCGGGCGCGCAGCCGCGGGCTCCGGCGCGGCGGTCGGCTCAGTGGCCCGGCGGACCGGTGCTTCCGGCGCCGGACGGGCAGCAGCCTCAGCGGCCGGCCGTGACGGCGCGGCAGCCACCTCGGCGGCAGCCGCCGGAGCCGCCGCGCGTTGCGACGGCCGCTGGAACCGCTCGGGTGCGGCAGCGGCGACCTGCCCATCAGCGGCGGGCAGGCTTCCCCCGCCGCTCACGGTGACCCGCCGCTCCAGGCGCTCCAACCGCTGCAGCACCGCCGCTTCGCTTTCCGACGCCGACGGCAGCAGCATCCGGGCGCACAACAGCTCCAGCAGCAGCCGCGGCGCGGTGGCGCCCCGCATCTCCAGCAGGCCGTTGTGCACGATCTCCGCGTACCGGGTCAGCGTCGCCAGGCCGGCGCGCTCGGCCTGCGCCGTCATGCGGTCCAGCTCGTCCGCGGGCGCCGACACCAGGTTGCGCGCCGCCGCGTCCGGGACCGACCGCAGCAGCACCAGGTCACGCAGCCGGTCAAGCAGGTCGCTGGCGAAGCGTCGCGGCTCGTGCCCGGCCTCGACCAGGCGCTCGACCGTTCCGAACACCGCAGCCGAGTCGTCCGCGGCGAGGCCGTCGATCATGTCGTCAATCAGCGCCGAGTCGGTGACGCCGAGCAGCGAGATGGCCCTGTCGTACGTCACGCCGTCCGGGCCCGCGCCGGCCAGCAGCTGGTCCAGCACCGACTGGGTGTCGCGCGCCGAGCCGCCGCCCGCGCGGATCACCAGCGGGTACACGGCCGGGTCGACGTGGATGCCCTCGGCCGCGACGTTGCGCTCCAGCAGGTCACGCATCGCGCTCGGCGGGATCAGCCGGAAGGGGTAGTGGTGCGTCCGCGACCGGATGGTGGGCAGCACCTTGTCCGGTTCGGTGGTCGCGAAGATGAAGATCAGGTGCTCCGGCGGCTCCTCGACGATCTTCAGCAGGGCGTTGAAACCCTGCGTCGTGACCATGTGGGCCTCGTCGATGATGAACACCCGGTACCGCGACTCGGCGGGCGCGTAGAAGGCGCGGTCGCGCAGCTCGCGGGCGTCGTCGACACCACCGTGGCTGGCCGCGTCGAGCTCGGTGACGTCGATGCTGCCCGGCCCCTCGGGCGCCAGCGCGCGGCACGAATCGCACTTGCCGCACGGGTCCGGGGTGGGGCCTTCGACGCAGTTCAGCGAACGGGCCATGATGCGCGCGCTGGACGTCTTGCCGCAACCGCGCGGCCCGCTGAACAGGTACGCGTGGTTGATGCGGCCCGCGGTGAGGGCGGCACGCAGCGGTTCGGTGACGTGCTCCTGCCCGACGACCTCGGCGAAGGTCGCCGGACGGTACTTGCGGTAGAGAGCCAGGGCCACGAGGCGAGAGTACCGGCCGCCACCGACAAGCTCGGACTAGCCTGCTGGGCGTGACCCGCCGCTTCTACGACCGGCTGGCCGCGGACTACCACCGCATCTACGCGGACTGGCCGTCGAGCGTCCGCCGCCAGGGCGAAGCGCTGCACCGGCTGCTGGGCGGACACCCGCAGCGGGTGCTGGACTGCGCGTGCGGCATCGGCACGCAGGCCGTCGGCCTGGCCGCGCTCGGGCACCGTGTGGTCGGCACCGATCTCAGCCCCGGCGCGCTGGCCCGGGTGCCCGACCTCCCGGTCGCCGCCGCCGACATGCGCGCCCTGCCGTTCCCGGCCGCGACCTTCGACGCCGTCGTCTGCGCCGACAACTCACTCCCACACCTGCTCACGCCCGAGGACGTGCTCCGGGCGCTCACCGAGATGCACCGCGTCCTGCGCGAACCCGGCCGGCTGATCCTGAGCACCCGCGACTACGACGAGGCAAGACGCACCCACCCCGCCGCCACACCCCCGTCAGTGCACGAGGCCCCGGACGGCCGCACGATCACTTTCCAACTCTGGCACTGGCACCCCGATGGCGAACGTTACGACGTGGAGCTGTTCCAGGTACTCCCCGACCTGACAGTCAAGATCCACGCGACGACGTACTGGGCGATCACCCGCGCTGAGTTGCAGGACCTGGTCGACGTGGCTGGATTCTCCGGACCGATGTGGCACGAGCCTGAGGAGAGCGGCTTCTTCCAGCCGATCCTGACAGCCGAAACCTGAGCTGGTCCAAACCCAACGCGCCCAGCGCCCGCCAGGCCGAGGAGCTCGCACCGTGGGGGCCCGGGGGGTCGCCCCCCGAAAGACACAGTGGACGAAGTCCCCTTTCAAGAAGGGCGAGGCCCTTCATGAAAGGGGACCCCCGCACCCGTCAGAGCCTGCTTATCCTTGCTGCCTTCCGGCCCTGGGGAGGTTCACAGGATGGACGCCGCGGGGGTCCGCCTTCAGTGTACTCAACCGGTCGTCGCACCTGTCGTCAGGTCGTAGACCGTGCTGCCGCCCACCGTCTGAGCTGTGAAGTTCTCCGCCACCCACTGCGCGATCTCGCCGGAGCCGCCGCGGCCCATGCCGCCGGAGACGTAGTACGTGATCTCGCCGCGGGCGACGTACTGCTGGAACTCCGCCAGCGTCGGTGCGGGGTCGCCGCCGTTGAAGCCGCCGATGGCGATCACCGCGGTGTCCGAGTTCAGCGCGAGGCCGGCCGCGGACTGGGAGCCGTTGGTCGCCGCGGACCACTTGGTGGTGGTCTGCCGGAGCAGCGCGATCAGTTCGGCCGACTCGACTCCTGCCCGGTCGCCGAAGCCCATCGAGTTGCCGGACGGCCCGGACGTCGGGATGGACCCGGTGTGCCCCTGGCTCGCGGTGACCACGGCGTACGCCCCTGGCGCGAGCAGCCCGGTGATCACCCCGGCGACGGCGAGCACGATTCCCGCGCGCCGGATCCGGTCCAGCCCGAACAGCAGCCCGGCCACCACCAGCGCGGTCAGCACCAGCAGCACCCACCTCAGCCACGGCTGCCAGGACGGCGTCCGCGCCAGCAGGATGAAGTCCCACACACCGGTCGCCGCGAGCATCAGCGCCAGCACGATCCGCGCGGCGAAGTTGTGCCGTCCGCGCCACAGTTCCACCGCGCCGATGCCGACCAGCCCGGCGATGCCCGGGGCGAGCGCCACCGTGTAGTACGGGTGGATCGTGCCGCTCATGAAGCTGAACACCAGCGCGGTGACGACCGTCCAGCCGCCCCACAGCAGCAGCGCGGCACGCGTCCGGTCCAGGCGCGGCGCGAACCGGGTGAACCACAGCCCGGCGGCCAGCGCGATCAGCGCGGCGGGCAGCAGCCACGAGATCTCCACCCCGAACGCGGCGCCGAACATGCGGAACAGGCCGGTCTCGCCGCCGAACATGGTGTTGCCGCCCATGCCGCCACCACCGCCACCGTTGCCGTCGCCGCCGAAGATGCGGCCGAGGCCGTTGTAGCCGAACGCCAGCTCCAGCGGCGTGTTGTCGGTGGACCCGCCGATGTAGGGCCGGGACTCGGTGGGCCACAGCGCGACGGCGACGATCCACCACCCGGTCGCGACGACGAGCGCGACCGCGGCGTAAACCAGCTGCAGCAGCCGCCTGCCCAGCCCGGTCGGCGCCGCGACCAGGTACACCAGCGCGAACGCGGGCAGCACCAGGAACGCCTGCAGCATCTTGGTGAGGAACCCGAAGCCGAGCGCGGCGCCGGCGAGCATCAGCCAGACGGTGCTCGCCCGGTCAAGCGCCCGGACGGTGCAGTACGCGCCGGCCACCATCAGCAGCACCAGCAGCGCGTCCGGGTTGTTGAACTTGAACATCAGCGCCGCGACCGGCGTCAGCGCGAGCGCCGCCCCGGCGATCAGCCCGGCCAGCGGACCCGACGTGCGCCGCACCGCGGCGTACAGCAGCGCCACCGAACCCACGCCGCACAACGCGTTGGGCAGCAGCATGCTGAAGCTGGAGAAGCCGAGCAGCCGCCCGGACAGCGCCATCAGCCACAGCGACGCGGGCGGTTTGTCGACGGTGATGACGTTGCCCGGGTCCAGCGACCCGAAGAACAGCGCCTCCCAGTTCTTCGTGCCCGCCTGCACGGCCATGGCGTAGAAGTCGTTGGCGTACCCGGACGCGCTCAGGTTCCACAGGTACAGCGCGGCGGTCGCGACCAGCAGGACGGCGACCGACGGCCGGACCCACGGCGGACGGCCCGCGGTCCGCGTTCGCGCCGCGGCGGGGACCGGCCCGAGGCGGGCCGGATCGGAGGAAACAGCCGCAGTCGACATGTCGAGTCGGTTCTCCTATCGGTTCTTTCGGAAGACCCAGTTGCGGAACAGCAGGAACCGCAGGACGGTCGCGGCCAGGTTGGCCAGCACGAGCACCACCAGCTCGGCGAACCGGCCCGGTTCGGCGCCGGCGTGCAGGAGCGCGAGTGATCCGCTGGTCAGCGCCAGCCCGAGCCCGAAGACGATCAGGCCCTCGAACTGGTGCCGCCCCGCGCCCTTCGACCCGCGCACGCCGAAGGTGAACCGCCGGTTGGCCGCGGTGTTGGCGACCGCGGTGACCAGCAACGCGATCAGGTTCGCGGCCTGCGCGCCGACGCCGGTGCGCAGAAGCACGTAGAGCACCAGGTAGGCCAGGGTGCTGCCGACGCCGATCGCGGCGAACCGGACGAGCTGCCTGGCCAGTTTCGGCGGGACGCCGGGTTCGGTGACGGCGATCGGGTGCCTCCCCAGCTGGGCGCGGATCTGGCTGATGGGCAGGGTGCCGCGGGCGAAGCCGCGGATCATCCTGGCGACGCCCTTGAGGTCCGCGGTGGCGGTGGCGACGATGTCGACCGACGAGTTCGGGTCGTCCACCCAGTCCACCGGCACCTCGTGGATGCGCAGGCCGGAGCGCTGCGCGAGGACGAGCAGCTCGGTGTCGAAGAACCAGCCGGTGTCCTCGACCAGCGGCAACAGCTCGCGGGCGACCTCGGCGCGGATCGCCTTGAAGCCGCACTGCGCGTCGGTGAACCGGGCGGCCAGCGCGCCGCGCAGGATCAGGTTGTAGCAGCGCGAGATGAACTCGCGCTTGGGCCCGCGCACCACCCGGGCGCCGCGGGCCAGCCGGGAGCCGATCGCCAGGTCGGAGTGCCCCGAGATGAGCGGCGCGACCAGTGGGAACAGCGCGGCGAGGTCGGTGGACAGGTCGACGTCCATGTAGGCCAGCACCTGGGCGTCGGAGGCGGACCAGACGGCGTTGAGCGCGCGGCCGCGGCCCTTCTGGTCCAGGTGGCGCACCTCGACCTCGGGCAGCTCGGCGGCGAGCGCCCGCGCGATCGACAGCGTCGAGTCGGTGCTCGCGTTGTCGGCGACGGTGATGCGGAACGGGTAGGGCAGCGCGTCGGAGAGGTAGGTGTGCAGGCGGCGCACGCAGGGCGCGAGGTCGGTCTCCTCGTTGTACACGGGGACGACGACGTCGAGGACCGGGGACGTGCTCCGTTGCGGGTCGGCCGGCCGAGGTGCGGGAGAGGCGTCGGCGGAGGTCGTCATGACACCGACGGTGGCCCGCCGCGTTGTGGCGATCATGTGCCCGAGCTGTGCGGAGCCTGTGAGCGGCTCCCGAACGGGCTACCTGGGAAAACACACCGTGAATTCGGTGTGACCCGGCTTGCTCTGGACGCCGACGCGGCCGCGGTGGGCGGCGACGACGGCGGCCACGATCGCCAGCCCGAGCCCGGTGCTGCCGGCCGCGCGGGACCGGGACGTGTCGCCGCGGGCAAACCGCTCGAACACGGTCGGCAGGACCTCCGGCGCGATGCCGGGTCCGTTGTCGGTCACCCGCAGCACGACCTCGTCGTCCTCGACGGACAGCTTGGTGGTGACCACCGTGTCCGGCGGGGTGTGGGTGCGGGCGTTGTTGAGCAGGTTGAGCACGACCTGGTGCAACTGGTCGGCGTCGCCGACGACGGTGATCGGGTCGGCAGGCACGTCCAACTGCCACCGGTGGTCCGGCCCGGCGACGTGCGCGTCGGACACCGCGTCGGCGACGATGCGGGACAAGTCGACCGGCTCGTAGACGCGGTGCCGCCCGGAGTCCAGGCGCGCGAGCAGCAGCAGGTCCTCGACCAGGGTGGTCATCCGGGCCGATTCGGACTCGACCCGGCCCATCGCGAACGCGATGTCCGGCGGTACCTGATCACCGCTGCGCCGGGCCAGCTCGGCGTACCCGCGGATGGCCGCGAGCGGCGTGCGCAGCTCGTGGCTCGCGTCGGCGACGAACTGGCGCACCCGGCTTTCGCTGGCCTGCCGCGCGTTCAGCGCCGCGCCGACGTGCCCGAGCATCTGGTTGAACGCCGCGCCGACCTTGCCGACCTCGGTGCGGGTGTCGGTGTCCACCGGCGGCACCCGGATCGACAACGCCACCTCACCGCGGTCGAGCTGCAGCTGGGACACCTTCGACGCGGTGTCCGCGAGCCGGTCCAGCGGGCGCATGGTGCGGCGGATGGTGATCGCGCCGAGCCCGCCCGCGATGAGCAGGCCGCCGAGCGCGACCCCGCCGAAGATGAAGCCGAGCCGCCACAGCGTCTCGTTCACCTCCGCCAGCGGCAGACCGGTGATCAGCAGCGCGCCGTCGTGCGCGCGCACCGACACGACCCGGTAGTCGCCCAGGTCGCCGAGGTCGACACTGCGCCGCTTGCCGTCGGCGGGCAGCGCGAGCAGGGTGCGCAGCTCCGCGGACGGCACCGGATCGCTGGGGAACGGGTTGTCCGAGGAAGTCGAACCCCCGCGCAGCACCCCGGCCCGCACGGCGCCGTCCGGGAAGACGACGACGGCCAGCGTGCCGATGCCCTGCCCGGGGACCCGGAGCGAGTCCGGCGGCGGCTGGTTGGGCGAGCCGTTCCAGGAGCCCGGCGGCGGCTGGCGGGTGCCGCGCTCGCTCGCGGCGGCCAGGCGGTCGTCGAGCTGGTGGTAGAGGAAGCTGCGCAGCGCGATCTCGGTGACCAGGCCGACGACCAGGCACACGAGCGCGAGCAGCGCGATGACCTGCGCGATCAGCTTGCCGCGCAGGGAGGAGGGCAGGAGCCGCCGCGGGCGGGCGTGCTCAGCCTGCCGGTTTGAGGACATACCCCGCGCCGCGCATGGTGTGGATCATCGGCTCCCTGCCCGCGTCGATCTTCTTCCGCAGGTAGGAAATGTAGAGCTCCACGATGTTGGCCTGTCCGCCGAAGTCGTAACTCCACACCCGGTCCAGGATCTGGGCCTTGGACAGCACCCGCTTCGGGTTGCGCATCAGGAAGCGGAGCAGCTCGAACTCGGTCGCGGTCAGCGAGATCGGGTCGCCGCCGCGGAACACCTCGCGGCTGTCCTCGTCCAGGGTCAGGTCGCCGACCGTCAGCGTCGAGCCCTCGTTGGCGGACACCACCCGCGAGCGGCGCAGCAGCGCACGCAGCCGCAGCACGACCTCTTCCAGGCTGAACGGCTTGGTCACGTAGTCGTCGCCGCCCGCGGTCAGCCCGGCGATGCGGTCCTCGACCGCGTCCCGCGCGGTGAGGAACAGCACGGGCAGGTGCGGCGCCTCGGCACGCAGCTTGCTCAGCACTTCCAGGCCGCTGAAGTCGGGCAGCATCACGTCGAGGACGACGGCGTCCGGGCGGAAGTCGCGAGCCACGCGGACCGCCTCGGTGCCGGTGCCCGCGCTGCGGGTCTCCCAGCCCTCCATGCGCAGGGCCATCGACACCAGCTCGGCCAGGGTCTCCTCGTCGTCGACCACGAGGACGCGCACCGCCGAGCCGTCTGGGTGCTTGAGATCGGCCTTGCCCGCACCGGACGTCGCGGCGTTCATGCTGGTCATGGTCCCATCTTCGACCGCTCCGGTGGGTCTTCCCTGTGACCCGTCTGTGTGTTCCCTGTGAGCGGTGGACGCGCACAGGGTCCGCCCACCTCGCACACAGCCTCCGCACAGCCGGGCCGCCGAACCTGTGGGGTGGCAGGGGCGGACCCTGCCGCGACCGAACGCGAAAGGGACACGATGAGCACGGAGCCGACGACCACCGAGGCACCTGCCGCCGCGTGGGGCGACCCGCAACCGCCCGCGCCGAAGTGGTCCGGCAGGAAGACCGCGATCGCCGCGGCCGTCGCGGTCGTCATCGCCGCCGTCGGCGGGGTCGCGATCTACGCGGGCACCTCGTCCGAGGCGAACCAGCAGGGCGGGATGGGTGGCTTCCCCGGCGGCGGACGCATGATGGGTGGCGCCGGCGGCACCGCGTCGATCCTGCGCGAGGCGCTGCACGGCGACTTCACGGTGTCGGCCGACGGCGGCTACGCCATCGAGCGGTTCCAGACCGGCGAGGTCAGCGCGCTGAGCGCCACCTCGATCACGGTCAAGAGCAAGGACGGCTACACCCAGACCTACGTGATCGACTCGTCGACGGAGAAGGCTGGCAACCTGGCCACCGGCTCGACGGTCACGGTGCTGGCGAAGGTCTCCGGCGACACCGCCACCGCCACGTCGGTCACCGACGGCTCGGCCCAGCAGGGCTTCCCTGGTGGACAGCAGGGCGGCTTCCCCGGTGGTCAGGGCGGGTTTCCGGGCGGCGGCAGCAGGCCGTCCAACTGATCCGGCAGGCGCTTC
Organism: Amycolatopsis sp. NPDC006131; assembly: GCF_040614175.1. Lineage (NCBI taxonomy): Bacteria > Bacillati > Actinomycetota > Actinomycetes > Pseudonocardiales > Pseudonocardiaceae > Amycolatopsis > Amycolatopsis sp. NPDC006131. The sequence goes on along the minus strand of NZ_JBEXTX010000004.1, from coordinate 193,799 downwards.
CGGGTCGTCCGGCGACCCGGAAGCGCCACTCGCCCGGATGTGGTCAATAACACACGAGTTTCGATAATCCCGGATCAGCGCAGGTCGAACTGGCCCGCCTTGACCCCTTCGAGGAAGGCCGCCCACTCGCCGGCGTCGAACACGAACACCGGGCTGCTCGCCAGCTTGGTGTCGCGGACCCCGACCAGCCCCGGCGCGGCCATGTTGACCTCCACGCAGTTCCCGCCGTTGGGCTCGCTGGCGAAGGACTTCTGCCACTTCGACTCGTCGAACAGGTGCGCCGCCGTCTGCGGGTCGTAATCCACCGGTCGCGGGTATTCCGGCATCAGTCCCTACCTCCGTGCCTGAGGTCCCGTCCCGCCGCGTGGCGAAGCGGGGCGATCCCTGGTCCTTTCGTTGGAACCACGTGGGTCCAGTCGGGTGATGCAAACTTTGACCACTCGACACTGGGATTATTCCAGGAGTAGGATTATTCCCGCCGGTCGGGTCGATCACAGACCCGCGTCGCGTGTTCTGGGGGAGGTCGACGGTGCTCGGAGTGGATGTCGCGGAGCGGCCCGCGGCCCCGTGCCGGCCGGACCCGTTCGTGGTCGTCGGCAAGGTCAACGGCCGGGACGAGGCCGCTCGCGTGGGCAGCCCGGCGGAAGCGCTTTCCCGGATGCTCGGCTGGCTCGCGGCGGACGCCGACGCCTCGGCGGTCTGGTACCTGCGCGAGGACTGGCCGGGCCCGGTCACCGTGATCGGCAGGCCGGCCCCCGGCACCGCGCGCGAGACCCGGCGCTGCGCGCACCTGTTCCCGCTCGAACCCGGCACGGTCCTGCGTGGCGCGCTGACCGCCGGCTGCGGCGCGCGCCTCCGGCTGCCGGAGATCGAATGGCTGCCCATCGGGGCCGGCATGCCGTGCGAGCACTGCCTCGCCACGGCGGGCGTCTGCCGGAATCCCCGGCCGCTACTGGAAGGGGGACGGAGATGACCGTCCGGATCCTGACCGACTCGACGGCTCCGCACCGGAGCGAGCCCGCGGTGCACACCCCCGGCCGTCGCCGGTGGACGCTGCTGCCGCGCTCGTTCCGGCGGCACTGGCACGCGTGGCGGCACAACGCGGAACTGGCGCTGCCCCGGCCCCGCGGCTGACGGCTACTGCCCGACCCTGACGGGGAACCGCTGGATGGTCGCGATCGTCGTGTCGGAGTCCCCCGGCACGACCAGGTCGACCGGGTTCCGCAGCTGAGGACTACCGTTCGCCGGAACGGTCAGCCGGGCGCCGGATATCGGTCGGCTGACACCCGGGCGGGTGCGGGACGAACGATTCAGCGCTTCCGGCCCACTCCGCACCACCCGATCGACATCGACGGGTTCGCCACGAAGTTCTGCGTCACCGGGGACGGCGCCTCGTCCAGCCGCCACTGCGGCAGCCACACCACGCCCGGCTCCACCATCTCGAAGTCGCCGAAGAACGACACGATCTCGTCGTGCCGCCGGGAGAACGCGGGCGTGCCGGACTTCTCGTACAACTCGAACGCCGCCCGGATGCTCGCCGCGTACTCCGCTGGCACGTCCAGGTCGTCGAACGTCGCGTGGGAAATCACCAGGTACGAGCCGACGGGCAGGGGCGCGCGGTAACGGGCCAGCATTTCGCCTGCCGGCTCGGCGTTCGGGATGAAGTGCAGCGCCGCGCAGAAGATCAACGCGATCGGCCGGGTCCGGTCGAGCACTCCGGCCCCCATCGCGGCCTGCCACACAGCGTCCGGATCGCGCTGGTCCGCGCGGACGATCGCGTGCCGCTCGGGGTCGCCCTCGCGCTCCAGCAGCAGCTGCCCGTGTGCGACGGCGACCTGTTCGCGATCCACGTACACGCACCGGCTGCGCGGGTCGAGCGCGTCGGCGATCCGGTGCACGGTGCCGACCGTCGGCCCGCCGGAGCCGACGTCGAGGAACTGGTCGATCCCGTTGCGCACGCAGTACCGCAGGACCCGTTCCAGGAACTCCAGGTTGGCGCGCGCGATCAGGGGCGCGAACGGGACCTCGGCCAGGACCTTGTCCCCGAGGACGCGGTCCATCGCCCAGTTCCCCGTGCCGCCCAGGTAGTAGTCGTACATCCGGACGGCGTTGGGACGGTCCAGGTCCACGTTGTCCTGATCCGGTTCAGCCACGCCCAGCCCCCAACAAGTTGATCTTGAACGAAGCCTAGGCTCCCATCGCGACGCGGTACTGATCGGCCATGTTCTTCAGGAACTCGCGCGTCTCCTGCCGTTCCAGCGCCGCGCCGCGCAGGCGGTCCCACGCGTCGACGAACAGCTGGAAGTCCTTCTGGTCGTCCAGGTAGATCCCGCCCGCCGAGTGTTCGATGTAGACGAAGTCCCGGGTGCGGTCGGGGAAGCGCATGATCGTGAAGTCGTTGGGCACCGCGGCCAGCCTGGCCCCAAACGGCAGCACGTGGATGTACACGCGCTGGCGCCGGTCCAGCTCCAGCAGGTGCTCGATCTGGTCCAGCATCACGGCGGGCGCCCGGCCGCCGGGCGCCCGGTGCAGCGCGGCCTCGCTGATGATGAACCGGTAGTACGGCGGCTGCGGCTGGTCGAAGACGGCCTTGCGGTCCAGCCGGTTGCGCACCAGCGACGTCACGTCGGTGGCGCCGAACTCGGTGAACTGCTTGAGCATGTAGTGCTCGGACTGCAGCGGGCCGGGGATGCGCTCGCCGTGCCACGTCATGATCTCGACGGCGGCCGGCTCGAGGTCGGTAAACGTCCGGAACCAGTGCGGCACGACGGACCGGTAGCCGGACCAGGCGCCCCGCTGCCCGGCCGCGGCGCGCGCCAGGCTCATGAGCGCCTCCGACTCGTCGCCGTTGATGCCGAACGCCTCCAGCATGGTGCGCACGTCGCCGAGCTTGACGCCCACCGCGCCGGACTCGATCTTGTTGACCTTGCCCTGCGTGCACCCGAGCACTTCGGCGACCTGCTGCTGGGTCATCTTCGCGGCCAGTCGCGCGTGCCGGAGCTCGTTGCCGAGTTGCTTGCGACGGGAAGTAACGGTGCTAGCCATTGCCTATTTCCGCGCCCTCACCCGCTCCACGGCACCTCGTCCCGCCTCGTCCCCTCGTAGTGGAACCCATGACCGTACTCCATGCCGCACCGTAGCGCGGCGATGACTGGATGGAGTTTGGCAGGAAAAGTGGTTGAACGCTAGTTACTCACGCGTTCACCTGCGGGAACAGGGCTTCGCGCTAGGGTGCGGAGAGAGCTTCGAGAGGGAAGGCTGCGCATGAGCAAGAAGGCGAGCATCGGCGTCACGGGCCTGGCCGTCATGGGCCGGAACCTGGCGCGCAACCTGGCGCGGCACGGGCACACCGTCGCCCTGCACAACCGCTCGGAACAGCGCACACGCGACCTGGTGGAGCAGTTCGGCGACGAAGGCGAATTCATCCCCACCTACTCCGCGCAGGAGTTCGTGAACGCGCTCGAACGGCCGCGCAAGCTGGTGATCATGGTCAAGGCCGGCGCCCCGACGGACGCGGTCATCGAGGAGTTCGCGCCGCTGCTGGAAGAGGGCGACGTGATCGTCGACGCGGGCAACGCGCACTTCGCCGACACCCGGCGGCGCGAGGCCGCCCTGCGCGAGCGCGGGCTGCACTTCGTCGGCACCGGCGTCTCCGGCGGCGAGGAGGGCGCGCTGCACGGGCCGAGCATCATGCCCGGCGGTTCGAAGGAGTCCTACGAGTCGCTCGGCCCGCTGTTCGAGAGCATCTCGGCCAAGGTCGACGGCGACCCGTGCTGCACCCACATCGGCCCGGACGGCGCCGGGCACTTCGTGAAGATGGTGCACAACGGCATCGAGTACTCCGACATGCAGCTGATCGCGGAGTCGTTCGACCTGCTGCGCGGCGCGCTCGGGTACGAGCCGGCACAGATCGCGGAGGTGTTCCGCACCTGGAACACCGGTCGGCTGGACTCGTACCTGATCGAGATCACCGCCGAGGTGCTGGCGCACACCGACGCCGCGACCGGCAAGCCGTTCGTCGACGTGGTCACCGACCAGGCCGAGCAGAAGGGCACCGGCCGCTGGACCGTGCAGATCGGCCTGGACCTCGGTGTGCCGATCAGCGGCATCGCGGAGGCGGTGTTCGCGCGGTCGCTGTCCGGCAGCGCGGACCTGCGCGCGGCCAGCCGCGGCCTGCCCGGCCCGTCGCGCGCCCCGCTGACCGGCGCGGCGGCGGAAACCTTCGCCGACGATGTCGAGCGCGCGCTGTACGCGTCGAAGATCGTCGCCTACGCGCAGGGCTTCAACCAGATCCAGGCGGGTGGCGCGGAGTACGGCTGGGACATCGACCTCGGCGCGCTGGCCGCGATCTGGCGCGGCGGCTGCATCATCCGGGCGAAGTTCCTGGACGACATCCGCTCCGCCTACGCGGCCGAGCCGGGCCTGCCGACGCTGCTCACGGCGGGCGACTTCCGCAAGGCCGTGGAGGACGCGCAGGACTCGTGGCGGTCGGTGATCTCCACCGCGGTCCGGCTGGGCATCCCGACGCCGGGCTTCTCGACCGCGCTGGCCTACTACGACGGCCTGCGCGCCGAGCGCCTCCCGGCCGCCCTGGTGCAGGGGCAGCGCGACTTCTTCGGCGCGCACACCTACCGCCGGGTCGACCGGGAGGGCTCGTTCCACACCCGCTGGGCCGAGGACGGCCGCCCCGAGGTCGGGGCATAGCTGGACGCGAAGCGTCGCCGTTGAGGATGGTGGCGGGAAGCGGCTGGCCATAGCCGGCGCGCGTGACGGGCGCCCGCGCGGCGCCCGTCACGCGTCCGGGAACATGCCCCGCAGCATCTCGCGGATCTGCCCCTCGACGGCGTCCTTCGTGATGCCGAGTTCGGTGAGCACCTCGTAGGCAGGCCCCTCGGCCTGGTCGAGCAGGGCGAGCAGCATGTGCTCGGTGCCGACGTAGTTGTGCCCCAGTCGGAGCGCTTCGCGCACGGTGAGCTGGATGACCTTGCGGCCGTCCTGGCTGAACGGGATGTGCGCGGGCAGCTCGCCGTCCACCGGCGGCGGGAGGGTCGCGTTGACCCGTTCGCCGACCGATTCCGGTGTGACGCCGAGGTTTTCCACCGCCTTCGCGGCGAGGCCGTCCCGCTCGCCGATCACGCCGATCAGGATGTGCGTGGTCTCGATCTGCTCGTTGCCGGCGCCGCGCGCCACCTTCTCGGCGTTCACGACCGCCCGGCGGGCGCGCTCGGTGAAGCGGCTGAACGCCTCCATGCCGGCGCCGGGGGAATCCTTCGGCACGAACCGCTTCTGCGCCGCCTGCTTGGAAACGCCCATGCTGGCGCCGATCTCCGTCCACGACGCGCCGCTCCGCCGTGCCTGGTCGACGAAGTGGCCGATCAGGTGGTCGGCCACGTCGCCGAGGTGCTCACCGAGGAGCACCGCGTCGGAGAGCTGCTGGAGGGGATCGGAGTCCGGGTGCTGCCGCTTGATGGCCTCGATCAAGTCGTCGAGGCGAACTGAACTGGTCATGCGTCAACCCTAGGTTGACGATGTTGGGTCGTCAACCCAAGGTTGACGTTTCCGCTTGAGGCGAACTGAGATCAACCGCCTCGTCGGCGCTTCCCGTCAATTTCTCTGGCGTGGCCGGGAGCGCACCGCGATTTCGACGCACGCGCGGAAAACACGTGGCGCCCCCTAGGCGAACGGCAGCCCCACGTAGTTCTCCGCCACGCTGGTCGCCGCGGCGCGGGAGGACGCCGTGTACCGCAGTTGCGACAGCTGGAGCCGCCGGGTGAAGTCGTCCGCCGAGGGGTCCACGTGCAGCATCGAGGTCATGTACCAGGAGAAGTGCTCGGCCCGCCACACGCGCCGCAGGCAGGTGTCCGAATAGGACTCCGCCAGCTCGCTCCGCTTGTGCTGCAACAGTTCCACCAGCGCGCGGGACAGCACGCGCACGTCGGCGACGGCCAGGTTCATGCCCTTCGCCCCGGTCGGCGGCACGATGTGCGCCGCGTCGCCGGCGAGGAAGAGCCGTCCGTACTGCATGGGCTCGGTGACGAAGCTGCGCATCGGCGTGATGCCCTTGTCCAGGATCGGCCCCTCACGCAACACGAAGTCGTGCGCGTTCGTGGTGAGCCGGACGTCCAACTCGGACCAGATGCGATCGTCGGACCAGTTCTCGATCTTCTCGTCGCTGGGCACCTGCAGGTAGAGCCGCGTGATCTCCGGCGAGCGCATGCTGTGCAGGGCGAACCCGCGCTCGTGGTGGGTGTAGATCAGCTCCTCGTGCGACGGCGGGGTCTGCGCCAGCACCCCCAGCCACGCGAACGGGTACTCGCGGTCGAAGGTCTTGACCTTGTCCGCGGGGATCGTCGGGCGGCTGACGCCGTGGAAGCCGTCGCACCCGGCGATCACGTCGCACGCCAGGGTCTGCGCCGCACCGTCGGCGTCCCGGTAGGTGATGCGCGGGTTGTCGGTGTCCACGTCGTGGAGTTCGACGTCGCTGACCTCGAAGTGGATCGGGTAGCCCTTGGCCTCGTGCGCGGCGATCAGGTCCTTGACGATCTCCTGCTGCCCGTACACCGTGATCGACTTGCCGGTCAGCTCGGTGAGCGCGATTCGGTGGTCCTGCCCGTCGAACCGCAGCGAAAACCCGTGGTGCGGCAGGCCTTCGGCGTCCAACCGCGTGCCGACGCCGATCTCCCGCAGCAGCTCGACCGTCGGGTGCTCGCAGACCCCGGCGCGCACCCGCTTCTCCACGTAGGCGCGGCTGCGCGTCTCGAGGACCACGGCGTCGACACCCTCGGCGTGCAGCAGGTACGACAAGAGCAGACCGGCCGGCCCGGCGCCGATGATCCCGACCTGTGTGCGCGTCACTGCGTCCTCCAAACTCCGCTGTTCCGGCACCCAGCATGCGGGTCGGCCCGGGCCGTGGGCCAGCAGGGCTTCCACTCAGTGGGAGCTCAGTGCTGCTCGGCGAGCCAGTCGTCGAACGTCGTCGGCGCGAGCCGGGCGCCCTCGCCGGGCAGCATCACCTCACCGGCCATCTCCGGCCCGAACAGGCCGGACCAGGTCGGCACGAACTTCGCCGACCGGCCGCGCGCCGCGTACGTGCGGCGCGCCATGTCGACGAGGTCCTGCGGCTCCGGGCCGGCGAGGTCGAGGCGGTCGCGGAGCGGTTCGCCGGTGGCGACCTCGGCGAGCACGGCGGCCACGTCCGCGGGGGCGATCGGCTGCACCAGCAGCGGCGCGATGGTCACGACCCCGTCCTGCTCGCCCCAGCCCGCGGCCATCTCGGCGAAGTCGTGGAACTGGGCGGCGCGGACGATCGACCACGGCACCACGCCGGCGGCGACCAGGTCCTCCTGCTCGCGCTTGCCCGCGTAGTGCGCGTTGCCCTCGACGCGGTCGACGCCGAGGATCGACAGCAGGACGTGGTGCCGCACGCCGGCGCGCTCCTCGGCGGCGAGCAGGTTGCGCGTGGCGTTCCCGAAGTAGGCCACCGTTTCGTCTCTGCTCATCGGTGGCGCGCTGAGGGCGTCGACGACCGCGTCGACGCCGGTCAGGGCGTCGTCCAGGCCCGCGCCGGTGGCGAGGTCGACCCCGAGCGAGCGACTGATCCGCACGACCTCGTGCCCGTCCCGCTCGAGCGCGGCCACGGTGCGGCTGCCGATGTTGCCAGTGGCTCCGGCGACTGCGATTCGCATTGCTTCCTCCTATTGTGGATGTCTTAGGTCCATAATATCGGAGATACACTGGGGTTGTGAAGCTGCCATCGAGCACCGAGTGGGTTCTGCACTGCGCCACCTCGCTGGCGCAGCTCGAGCCGGGGTCCACCGCGTCGACGGCGCAGCTCGCGGAGTACTTCGACTTGCCGGCGCCCTACCTCGCCAAGCAGCTGAAAGCGCTGGTCCGGGCCGGCGTGCTGACGGCGACGACCGGCCCCCGCGGCGGTTTCCGGCTCGCCAGGCCCGCGTCGGAGATCACACTGCTGGAGATCGTCGAGGCGGTCGATGGGGCGTCCGCGCCGTACGAGTGCCGGGAGATCCGGCAGCGGGGCAGGGGCGCGCTGCCGCCCGAGGACTGCCGGGACACGTGCGTGCTGGCGGCGAAGATGGCAGAGGCCCACGAGGCCTGGCGGGCCAGCCTGGCGGCGCAGTCCCTCGGCGACATCGTGGCCGGGCTGCCGGAGTGGGCACCCGAACGCACGCGCCGCCTGCTGACCGGCATCACCCCGGCCCGGCGGATCAGCTGAGGCCTGGCTCAGCTGGGCCGAGGTGCCCCGGACGCGCCCAGCCCCCGAGATCCCCTCGGCTCAACTGGGGGCGTCGCAGCGTCCACCGCTCGCTGGCACCGGCATCACACCAGCCCGCAAAACCCAACCCCCTCAGCTGGGCTGCCGCAAGGCGCGTGGCGCCCCCAAGGTCCGCGAAATCCCCCGCGCCGCCGCCCGCACGGCCGGCACCATCGACCTCGGATCCGGCCCAGCGGCCGGGATGACGATCGAGATCGCCGCCACCACCGCGTCGTCGGCCCCGTACACCGGCGCCGCCACGGACAGGGACACCATCTCCACCTGCCGGTCGCTGATCACGTACCCGTCGCGCCGCACGTCGGCCAGTACCCGGCGCAGCTCGTCGGCCCCGGTGATCGTCTTGGGCGTGTACCGGCGCAGCGGCGCGGCCAGCACCTGTTCCTGCACGTCGGACGGCGCGTGCGCGAGCAGCACCAGCCCGACGCCGGTCGCGTGCGCCGCCAGCCGCCCGCCGGGGCGGGACACGATGCTCACCGCGTTGCGCCCGGAGATCCGCTCCACGTACACGACGTCCGGCACGTCGAGCACCGCGAGCTGCACGTTCTCGTGCGTGGCCTCGTACAGGTCCTCCAGGAACGGCATGGCCGCGTCACGCAGCACCGGCCCGCGCGGGGACAGCGACGCGACCTCCCACAGCCACAGCCCGACCCGGTACTGCCCGTCGTCCTGCCGCTCCAGCGCCCCGCGCCGCGCCAGCTCGCCGACCAGCCGGTGCGTGGTCGACAACGGCAGCCCGGTGCGGCGGCTCAGCTCGGACAGCGTCATCGCCGGACGTTCGGGGGTGAACGCGGCCAGCACGTCCAGCACGCGGTCGACGACCGAGGGCGCCTGCGCCGATGTGTGCCGCATCAGCCCAGGTTAACGGCCCCACACGAGCTCGGCGGTTTCGACGATCCGCTCCAGCTTCGCCTTCTGCTCGTCCTGGGTGAGGTCGTTGCCCTCCTCCGTCGAGGAGAACCCGCACTGCCCGGACAGGCACAGCTGGTCCAGGTCGACGTAGCGCGCCGCCTCGTCGATGCGCCGCCGCAGCGAGTCGACCGACTCCAGCTCGCCGCGCTTGGTGGTGACCAGGCCGAGCACGACGTACTTGCCCTTCGGCACGAACCGCAGCGGCTCGAACCCGCCGGAGCGCTCGTCGTCGAACTCGAGGAAGTAGCCGTCCACCTCCAGCTCGTTGAACAGCGCGTCGGCGACGAAGTCGTACCCGCCGGAGGCCACCCACGAGGAGCGGAAGTTGCCGCGGCACAGGTGGGTGGTGACGGTCAGCCCCTCCGGGCGGCCGGCGAGCGCGGCGTTCATCGTCTTGATGTTGCGCACGTGCTGCTTGTCCGGGTCGCCGCCCATCTCCGCGACGAGCTGCCGCTGCGCCGGGTCGTTGAGGTAGGCGAGGCTGGTGTCGTCGAGCTGCAGGTAGGTGCAGCCCAGCTCGGCCATCCCGGCGATCTCCTTGGCGTACGCGTCGGCCAGATCGCGGTAGAACTCCTCCAGGTCGGGGTAGACCTGCTCGGAGACGGCGCGGCGACCGCCCCGGTAGTAGATCATGCTGGGCGACGGGATGGTCTGCTTCGGCGTCTGGGTGTCGTCCACAATGGACTTGAGGAACGCGAAGTGGTCACCGAAGATCGTGCCGGACAGCCCGACCTTGCCGTCCACCTTCAGCCCGGCCGGGCTGAACTCGATGTCCCCGGCCGCGTTGTGGAACTTGACGTGCAGCTTCTCGTCGCTGCGGGAGATCCCGTCGAGGGCGTAGATGAAGTCCATGTGCCAGGAGGCGCGGCGGAATTCGCCGTCGGTGGCCGAGCGCAGCCCGACCTCGCGCTGCATCGCGACGACGTCGCGGATGGCGCTGTCCTCCACGGCCTTCAGGTCGCCGGCGCCGATGGCGCCCTTGGCGAAGTCCTCGCGGGCCCGGTGGAGTTCGGCGGGCCGCAGCAGGCTGCCCACGTGATCGGCGCGGAACGGCGGTGTCGTGCGCACAGTCATGCCCCGATCTTCGGGCAGCGCACCACCGCGCACAAGCCCGCCTTCCGCCCCGCGGCAACCCCCTTGCGAGCCGCGGGGCGGAGGCCGCGATCAGGCGGGCGGGCCGAGCACGACGACCGAGTTGTGGCCGCCCATGCCGAGCGACGACTTCACGGTCAGGCCGTCACCGATCGGCACCCGGCCGGTGAGCAGCTGCGGGTGCCCCTTGGCCACCGCGGGCGGCGCCGGGACGTAGCCGCGGTCGTACCCGAGCGCGGCGACCGACACCTCCACCGCCGAGGCCGCGCCCTGGCAGTGCCCGACGAGCGGCTTGACCGAGTACACCCCGGTCGACGACCCGAACTCCTCTTCGAGGATGGTCGCCTCGGCGGTGTCGCACTGCTTGGTCCCCGGTCCGTGCGCGTTGAGGTAGCGCACCGCCGCGGCGGGCACCCCGGCGTTGGCCAGCGCGTCCCGGAAGCAGCCGCGGACCTGGCCGAGGTCCGGGTCGACCGAGGTCACGTGGTACCCGTCGTGCGTCATCGCGCCGCCGAGGGCGACCGCGTACGGCCGGGTCGCGTTCCGCGACAGCACGAACGCGACGGACGCCTCGCCCATCAGGAAGCCGCGGCTGCCCTCCTGGAACGGACGGCACGCCTCGAGCGGCTCGGTGTCGGTCACCGCCACCCCGAGCCGCACGAAGTGCAGGACGTTCTCCGGCGTCGCGGAGATGTCGGTGGCGACGAACACCACGTCGTCCACGATGCCGGCGTCCAGCCAGGCCTTGGCGGTGAGCAGCCCGGCGTTGCCGGAGGCGCACATCGCCGAGACGTTCATCGCCGGGCCGTGGAACCCGTACTCCTGCATGAAGGTGGACATCGGCGTGGACGGCATCAGCCCGAGGTACTCACGGGGCCGCAGGTCACGGCCCCGGTCGAGGTAGAACTCCCGCCAGAGGTCCACCTCGCCGAGCACCACCGCGTGCAGGAGTCCGACGCGCTTCCCGGGCTGCCAGCCGCGCTCCCCCGCGTCGGCGATCGCCTCCCTGGCCGCGGCCCGCATCGCCCGCGCGAACCGGCTCGGTCCGTCCATCGGGTTACCGCCGTCGGTCACCTTCGCCACCCAGCCGGGTTCGTCCGGGTGGGCGCCGTACCCGGCTTCCAGCCCGGCCGCGGGCTTGCCGGACGTCAGGCCGTCCCACAGCTGCTCGCGGCCCCAGCCGTAGCCGGTGACCGCTCCGATTCCGCAGATTGCCATTTGCCGCGAGTCCATCGCACTCGCCCCTCCTTCGTCATTGCCTCTACGATCCGTCCCGAGGAACGGACTCGTTCCAAGCCAACGTCGAGCAGCCGGAAGGGCATAACCGAGCGCAGTCCGCTGCCGGAGATTGGTGCACAAGGACCACGGTGAAGCGGCCGAATGGTGTAATCGGACAGCAGAAGATGCTCGGCGGATCGGACGGAAGATGGAGCCAAACGCCAACCCCGGGGAAGGCGTGGCCGGCCTGTCCGTCGATCATGAACAGGTGATCGACCTGGCCCTGTCCGCCGATCGCGCCGTGATCTGGTCCTTCGGCTTCGCCGACGACGTCCTCACCTGGCGGCCCGGCCTCGACCGCCTGCTCGCGCTGCCCGGCGCGCCCGACGCGGAGATCCGCGCACGGCTCGCCGAGCTGGTCGAGCCGCTGATGCTGGCCGCCCGCACCGCGCCGGTGTGGCACGACCTGGAGCTGGAGCAGCCCTACGAGACGCCGGCGGGCGACTCGCGGTGGATCCGGTTCCGCGCCCGCACGTTCGACGGCGGGCTGTTCGGCATCGCCACGGACGTCACCGACCGGCACGAGGACCGCCGTGAGCTCGCCGACCTCGCCGACCGCTACCGCCTGCTGGTCGAGCTGAGCCCGGACGGCATCGTCGTGCACCAGTACGGCGTGCTGACCTACGCCAACCCCGCCGCGGTCCGGTTCGTCGGGGCCATCACCGCGTCCGAGCTGATCGGGCGCCCGATCACCGACTTCGTGGATCCGCCGTCGGTGCCGTCGATGCTGCGCCGGATCGCCGGGCTGAGCGAGCCGGGCGCCACGTCCGAGCCGGCGGAGGCGGTGCTGACCAGGCTCGACGGCGAGCGGATCGCCGTGGAGTCGGTGTCGGTGCGCACGACCTGGGAGGGCAAGCCGGCCTTCCAGGTGATCATGCGCGACGTCAGCGCGCAGAAGGCCGCCGAGGCCGCGTTGCGCTACCAGGCCGCGCTCGTCCAGCACGTCAGCGACGCGCTGATCGCGACCGACGCGCGGGGCCGCGTGACCAGCTGGAACCCGGCGGCCGAGAACATCTACGGCTGGCGCGCGGCCGACGCGCTGGGCCAGGAGGTCGGCCGGCTGGTCGGCGCGCCGCTCGACCCGGCCGACGTGCTCGCCCACGGCGGCGTCGCGCAGACGACCCACCGCGCCGCGGACGGCTCCGCGCTGGCGGTGCGGGTGTCGGCGGCCGAGATGGACGACGGCTACGTGCTGGTGTGCGCGGACGAGACCGCCCGCCGCCGCGCGGAACGCCAGTTCAGCACGGTTGTCGCGGCCCTGGACGAGGGTGTGCTGGTGATCGGCCCGAACGGCCGGGTGATGTCGGCGAACCCGGCGGCCGAGCACATCCTCGGCGCCACCGAGGCGGAGCTGATGGCCACGCCGCCGGACAACTGGCCGCTCTACGACGAGGACGGGCGGCGGCTCGACCCGTCGGAGTACCCGTCCGCGCAGCTGCGCCGCGGCGGCGAGCCGCAGCAGGGCCGGGTGATGCGGGCCAAGCGCGCGGACGGCCGGATCGTGTGGCTGTCGGTGTCCTGCCGGGCGATGAACCCGGAGGACATGGCCTCCTCGGCGTTCGTGCTGTCGTTCAGCGACATCACCGAGCGCAAGGCGATCGGCGAGCGGCTCGCGCACGACGCCACGCACGACCCGCTGACCGGGCTGGCCAACCGCACGCTCGTGCTGCAGCGGCTCAACGCGGCCCTGCACGAAGAGGGTTACGGCGCCACCGCGGTGCTGTTCATCGACCTGGACAAGTTCAAGGTCATCAATGACTCGCTCGGTCACACGATCGGCGACCGGGTGCTGCAGATCGCCGGCGAGCGGCTGCGGCACGCGGTGCGCGCCGGGGACGTGGTGGGGCGGCTCGGCGGGGACGAGTTCGTGGTGATCGCGTTCGGCGTGCACGACGAGTCCGGCGTGCGGGCGCTGACCAACCACATCCGGGACGCGGTGACCACGCCGATCTCGGTCGACGGGCGCCGCCTGCACGTCGACGCGAGCATCGGGATCGTGCTGACCGGCCCCGGCGACCAGCGTGAGGCCGACGAGCTGCTGCGCGACGCGGACGTCGCGATGTACCACGCGAAGACGCTGGGCCGCGGCCGCTACGAGTTCTTCGACGTCGAGCTGCGGATGCGGATGCAGCGGCGCCTGCGGCTGGAGCAGGACCTGCGCGACGCGGTCCGGCACGGCCGGCTGTGGGCCGCCTACCAGCCGGTCGTCGACCTGCGCACCGACGAGATGGTCGCGGTCGAGGGCCTGCTGCGCTGGACGCACCCGGTGCACGGGCCGATCTCGCCCGCGGAGTTCATCCCGCTGGCCGAGGAGAGCGACCTGATCAACCTGCTCGGCTCGCACATGCTGCGGGAGACCACCCGGGAGGTGGCGTCGCGCCGGGCGCGGGGCGCGAAGGTCGGGCTGAAGATCAACCTGTCCACCCGGCAGCTCGACGACCCGGCGCTGGTGCTGGCCGTGGAGGAGGCGCTGGCGGTGACCGGGCTGCCCGCGGACGCGCTGTGCCTGGAGATCACCGAGAGCGCGCTGATGCGGGATTCCACGGTCACCAGCAAGACGCTGGCCGCGCTGCGCGAGCTCGGGGTGTGCCTGGCGATCGACGACTTCGGCACCGGTTACTCGTCGCTGGCGCAGCTGCAGCGGCTGACGCTGGACACGTTGAAGATCGACCGGTCCTTCATCACCGGGCTGGGCGAGTCCGGGGACGCGGAGGTGATCGTCACGAGCATCATCGCGATGGCCCACGCCGTGCACCTGACCGTCGTCGCGGAGGGCGTGGAGAACGCCAAGCAGCTGGAGATCCTCAAGCGGCTCGGCTGCGACCAGGCCCAGGGCTACTACCTGGGCCGGCCGCTCCCGGCCGCCGAGCTGTGGTCCTGATCCTCGGTGCGGCTGCCGCGGAAGGTGTAGCGGTAGCCGCTCGGTGAGACGCCCAGCGCGGCCTGCAGGTGCTGGCGCAGCGAACCGGCGCTGCCGAACCCGGCGTCCTCGGCGACCCGGTCGATCGGCAGATCGGTCTCCTCCAGCAGCTGGCGGGCACGTTCGACGCGTTGCTGCGTGAGCCACTGCCCCGGCGAGAGGCCGACTTCCTCGCGGAAGCGGCGGGTGAAGGTGCGCACGCTCATCGACTCGCGGGCGGCGAGCTGCCGCAGCGTCAGCGGACGGTGCAGGTTCTCCAGCGCCCACGCCCGCGCCGCGCCGGTCGAGGACACCGTCGGCTGCGGCACCGGCCGGGGGATGTACTGGGCCTGGCCGCCCTCGCGGTGGGGCGCGACGATCGTGCCGCGCGCGACCTCGTTGGCCACCGCGGCGCCGTGGTCGCGGCGGATCATGTGCAGGCACAGGTCGATGCCGGACGCGACGCCGGCCGAGGTCAGGACGTTGCCGGACTCGGTGTAGAGGACGTTCGGGTCGACCTGCACGCGCGGGTACAGGGTGCGCAGGTCGTCGGCGGACTGCCAGTGCGTGGTGGCGGGGCGGCCGTCGAGCAGCCCGGCCGCGGCGAGGACGAACGCGCCGCTGCAGATGGACGCGATGCGGGTGCCCGGCGCGATGGCCGCGAAGGCGTCGGCGAGCGGGCCCTGCAGGGGACCGCCGGGCTGCGGGCCGTAGTCCTCGTCGGAGGAGGACACGATGACCGTGTCGGCCTCGGCCAGTGCGTCCAGGCCGTGCTCGACGTTGACCGTGAAGTCGGCGTCGGTTCGCACCACGCCGGGGTGGAGGGTGCAGGTGAGCACCTCGTACAGCGGTTCGTCACCCGCCCTGGCCTGCCCGAACAGCCGGTGCACGATCCCGACCTCGATCGGCAGCAGACCGTCGCGGACCAGCACGGCCACCCGGTGCCTGCCGTCGTTCGCGAAAACCGTCATGGCCCGATCCTGACACATGCTGACCATCGGGCCACTCGTCGCAGGCGCCGTGACGGCGGAGCCTGGTGGCATGAACGTGTTGTGGATCTTCGCCCACCCGGAGGGACGCTCGCTCAACGCCGCGCTGCGTGACGAGGGGCTGAAGGCGCTGGACGAGTTCGGCCACTCCTACCGGGTGTCGGACCTGTACGCGATGAAGTGGAACCCGGTGGTCGACTACGGCGACTTCGAGCACGACCCGGCCGAGCGGATGCTGGTCGCCTCGGCCTCGCAGGAGGCGTACGAGTCCGGCCGCCTGCCCGCGGACATCCGCGCGGAGCAGGAAAAGCTCGACTGGGCGGACGCGATCGTGGTGCAGTTCCCGATGTGGTGGTACGGGTTGCCGGCGATCCTCAAGGGCTGGTTCGACCGGGTCTTCGTGAAGGGCCTCGGCTACGGGATCGCCGCCGAGGACGGCACGGTGCTGCGTTACGGCGACGGCAAGCTCACCGGCAAGCGTGCGATGGTGGTGACGACGATCGGCGCGCGGCCGTCCAGCATCGGACCGCGGGGTGTCCACGGTGAACTGAACGACCTGCTGTTCCCCTTGCACCACGGCACATTCTGGTACACCGGCATCGCGCCGCTGCCGCCGTTCGCCGTGCTGAGCGCCGACCGCCTCGACGACGCCGGGTTCGACGTGGCGGTAGCCGGATTGCGGGATCGGCTCCGCACCCTGGAGAGCGCGGAGCCGATCCCGTTCCGCCACCAGAACCGCGGCGACTACGACGAGGACCTGGTGCTACGCGCCGACCTCGCGCCTGGCCGGTCGGACCTGGCCGTACACCTGCGCGACTGATGCGACCATGAGCAGCGCGCTGACCACGACCGGCGAGCGGAACCCGAGACCCGCGTCGAGCGCGAGCCCGCCCAGTGCCGGGCCGAGCGTGTTGCCGACGTTGAACGCGGCCGTGGTGAAGCCGCCGGCCAGCGCGTTGCCCGGGGCCTGGTAGAACACGCGCGCGGTCAGCGCCGGCGCCAGCCCGAACGCCAGCATCCCCTGCAGGAACACGAGAACGAGCGTGACGACCGGGCTGGACGCGCTCACCGCGAGCGCGGCCCAGCCGACGGTCAGCGCTGCCGTGCCGGTCAGCAGGACCGTGCGCGGCCGGGCGTCGGCGACGCGGCCGCCGAACACGATGCCGACGCACGCGCCGACGCCGAACAACACGAGCGTCGCGGGCACCCACGCCTCGGACAGCCCGGCCACCTCGGTGATCAGGGGCGCGAGGTAGGTGAACGTGCAGAAGGTCGCGCCCTGGACGAGGGCGTTCGTGGCGTAGGTGAGCAGCAGCGGACGGCGCAGCAGCGGACGGACGGCGGTCGCCTCGGTGTCCGGTTTGGACACCGGGATGGTGCGCACCACCGCGATCGTCGCCGCGACGGCAAGCGCGGCCACGGCCCAGAACGCGGAGCGCCAGCCCCAGGCCTGGCCGAGCACGGCGCCACCGGGCACGCCCGCGACGCAGGCGAGCGTCACGCCGCCCATCACCACGGACATCGCCCGGCCCTTGGCGTCCGGCGCGACCAGCGCGACGGCGACCGTGGTGGCCAGCGCCCAGAACCCGGCGTTGGCCAGCGCCGCCACGATCCGCGTGACGAGCAGGACGGCGTAGCTGGAGGTGAGCGCGCCGAGCACGTGCGCGGCGGCGAACACGACGAGGAACGCGGTGACCGCCCGGCGTTGCGGCCAGCGGCGGGCGAGGATGGCGAGCAGCGGCGCGCCGACGATCATCCCGACCGCGAACGCCGAGGTCAGGTAACCCGCGGCGGCGATCGAGACGTCCAGGTCCGCGGCGATGTCCGGGACCAGCCCGGACAGCATGAATTCCGAGGTGCTCTGGGCGAAGACGGCGAGCCCGAGCAGGTAGACGGCAAAGGGCATGACAAAGCTCCCGAGTCGGAGAAAACAGGGTCAGCGGCTGATCCGCCGGCCTCTGTCCGACTCGGGGCTGTTCACGTCCGGCAGCATAGCTGGCGCCGGTCGCGGTGATCGACTCATTTTCCGTCGAACCGGCGCAGGTCCTCGATTTCCGCGGTCAGGTCCGGCAGGTCTTCGAAGGGCTGGATGTCGACGCGGCCGCCCGCGCGGGTCCAGGTGCCCGCGACGCGGCCGTCGACGAGGACGGCTGCCTTGACGATGCCGCCGCCGGGGTGCACGAGCCTGCGGTGTTCCGGGGCGACGGCGTGGTCCCGGGTGCGCCAGCCGAGGAGGTACTCGTCGAAGGCCGGAATGAGGCGGACTGTGGTGCCCGCTTCTTCGACGTCTACTGTGGACTCGCGCCAGTGGGGTTTCAGCCTGGTGACGGGGATTCCGGACCAGGCGGCGAGGTCGGCGGGCTCGGCTGGTACGTGCGCGGCCAGGTAGCGGGCGACGAGCTGGCCGAGGGCGGTGTCGCCGGGTTCGGTCGGCAGGGGTGCGCCCAGCCAGTCGGCGGCGTGGACGTAGGTGGGCTTGCCGGCGCGTTCCGGCCCGAGCACGACGAGCCCGCGCGCGGCGGCGAGCATCGCCAGGTGGACCGTCGCCTGCCCCTCGGTCCCGGTCCGCTCACCGAGTTCGGCCTTGGTGAGCGGGCCGCGGCCGTCGAGAGCCTCGGCAGCGCGTGAGGCGTCGGGGTTGTCGACGCCGAGTTCCTTGAGCCGCCGGAGCGAGGTGACCGGATTCGGTTTCACCAGCGGATACAGCCAGGGCAGGTCGTCGCGGGCGATCAGGTGCAGGGTGCCGCGCGGGCCCCAGCAGCGGACGAGCGTGGCGTCCCGGCGGGCTTCGTCGAGTTCGGCGGCGGTCAGGCCGGGCACCCGGGCCCGCAGCGCCAGCGGGAAGGCGGTCGGTTCCTGGGCCTGCACGGCGAGGAGGTGGCGCACGGCGCCGACGAGCGTCGGTGTTTTCGACCGGTCCAAGAGCTGGGCCGCCACCCGCCGGCGCCGTACGTCCATGCGGGCAGGCTACCGACGCCGGCGTTCCGCGTTCTCGAACTTGCGGACCGCGAACTCGTAGGCCTCGTCGAGGAGTTTCCGGGCCTGCGGCCAGGTTTCGTCCGGGTTGATCACGCAGACCCAGTGCTGCCCGCCGTACAGCGGGTGCGGGAACAGGACGTCCAGGGCGGTGACGTCGTAGTCCCCGTGCGGCACGACTTCCTTGAAGCGGTCGCGGGTGAGCCCGATGTTGAGGCGGAAGACCCCGGGCCGATCCAGGTTCGAGGTGTCGTCGTACGGGTTGTCCGAGGTCACGATGGTCGCCCAGGGCATCTGACGCTGCGGCGGCAGGTCCCCGCGGGGGTCGTAGATGGCGAAGACGTCCCCGTTCGCCTCGACGATCCGGGAGCCTTGGAAAGTGGCCAGTTCCTGTCGAATGTGCTCGATATCCACTGCGCCAAGGAAGCACAATACAGACGATCAATGTGCGGAGCAAGTGATGAGAATCACAGCAATTGAATGTCCTGCGCCGCAGAAAGCCACCGCGCCCACTGATGCAGCCCTTCAGGCGCGCCCGTCCCGCAGTGCCAACACCCGCCCGCGAACCAGCCTGCCTAAAGGAAAACCACCTCGCCCCCACTACCGCGACGCCACCGACAGACCGGCCCGCCGCCCCGCCGCGCAATGCCAACACCCGCCCGCAACCCGCCCCCCCTAAAGAAAAACCACCTCGCCCCCCCGCTACCGCGAACCCGTGAGGCGCCCGCAACACCCCCTCCACTACCGCGGCCCCACCAGCTCGTGCGCCCCCTCCGCGCCCAGCGCCGGCTCCGTGTGCACCACCGCCGCCGTCAGTCGCGGCACTCGTTGCGTCAGCCGGTGCTCCACCTGGTGCGCGAGGTGGTGCGCCGCGGTCACGGTCAGCGCCGGGTCGACCGCCACCGCCAGCTCGGCGCGCAGGCTGTGCCCGATCCACCGCACCCGCACGTCCCGCGCCGCGCGCACCCCGTCGACGGACCGCGCGGCCCGCTCGACCAGGTCGACGGTCGCCGGATCGACCGCGTCCATCAGCCGCCGGAACACCTCCTTCGCGGCGTCGCGCAGCACCAGCAGGATCGCGGCGGTGATCACGAGACCGATGATCGGGTCGGTCATCGGGAACCCGAGCGCGACGCCGAGCGCGCCGAGCACCACCGCGAGCGAGGTGAACCCGTCCGTCCGCGCGTGCAACCCGTCCGCGACCAGCGCCGCGGAGCCGATCTGCCTGCCGACCGTGATGCGCCACCGCGCGACCAGCTCGTTGCCGAGGAACCCGATCACGCCCGCCGCGGCCACCACCCACAGCCCGGTGACCGGCCGCGGCTCGATCAGCCGCCGGACCGCCTCGTACCCGGCGAGCGCCGCCGACCCCGCGATGATCACCACGACGACCACCCCGGCGAGGTCCTCGGCCCGGCCCAGCCCGTAGGTGAACCGGCGGCTCGCGGCGCGGCGGCCGAGCGCGAAGGCGATGCCGACCGGGACCGCGGTGAGCGCGTCGGCGAAGTTGTGGATGGTGTCGCCCAGCAGCGCGACCGAGCCGGTGAACAACACGACGACCAGCTGCGCGGCCGCGGTGACGAACAGCGCCAGGAACGACCAGACGAGCGTGCGCATCCCGCGCCTGCTGGTCTCCAGCGCGCTGTCCAACCGGTCGGCGCTGTCGTGGCTGTGCGGCGTGACGAGGTGCCGCAGCCGCCGCGCTCGGTGGCCGTGTCCGTGTCCGTGCGAGGTCCCCATGGCAATATGCAAGCATGCGCGCGCATGACGACACAACTGATGCCGCCCGGCTGCGGGTGGCGGCGGAGGTGCTGGGCCACCTGGCCGACCCGACGCGGCTGCACCTGTTGCGGCTGTTGTCGGTCGAGCAGGACGTGTCCAGCCTGGTCGCGCAGGTGCCGGCGTCCCGGTCGTCGGTTTCGCAGCACCTCGGCAGGCTGCGGCTGGCCGGCCTGGTGCGGGCGCGCCGGGAGGGCCGCCGGATGCTCTACCGCATC
This sequence comes from Amycolatopsis sp. NPDC006131, assembly GCF_040614175.1. Lineage (NCBI taxonomy): Bacteria > Bacillati > Actinomycetota > Actinomycetes > Pseudonocardiales > Pseudonocardiaceae > Amycolatopsis > Amycolatopsis sp. NPDC006131. The sequence continues at coordinate 173,366 of NZ_JBEXTX010000004.1, read as the reverse complement.
ACGAGCGACCACCTGGCCGATCTGGTCGCCGAGGCGCTCGGGTACGCCGACCACGCCGTGCTCGGAATCCCGCACCACATTGCCGACGGGACTCCTCCCAAACGGGTGAATCCGGCAGGATGACCGATATGTCCGAAAGAAGACGCCGCGCGGTCTCGCTCGCGCTGGCCGCGTGGCACCGCGGGCTCGCCACCATCGGCCTGACGCAGTCCGAACGCCGCATCGCCGCCGACGCGCAGTCCTTCTGGTCCGACCGGTCCGACGTGGACTGGAAGGACAACTCGCACTGGGCGGACGCTCCGGTGTTCGGCGAGAAGGTGCCGTGGGAGGAGATCGGCAGGCGGCACCTGGACATGTTCCGCCGCGGCGCGCGGATGGCCGGTTTCGACCGCCCGTGGGACAGGGTCCTCGAGTGGGGCTGCGGCGGCGGCGCGAACGCGGTGCACTTCGCGCCGCACGCGAAGGAGTTCGTCGGCGTCGACATCTCGACGGAAAGCCTGCTGGAGTGCGAAAAGCAGGTGAAGGCGGTGTGCGACACCCCGTTCCGCGGCGTCGCCGTCGACGTCCCGGCACCGGAAGCGGCACTGCGGGAGATCCCCGGGCCGTGCGACGTGTTCCTGTGCCTCTACGTCTTCGAGGTGCTGCCGACCCCCGAGTACGGCGAACGCATCCTGCGGCTCGCGCACCGCGTGCTCGCCCCCGGCGGCCTCGCCCTGATCCAGATCAAGTACGACGAGGGCCGCTGGCTGACCAGGCCGCGCCGCCGCTCGTACCGGACGGGCCCGTCGCAGATGACGACCTACGCGATCCCGGAGTTCTGGAAGCTGGCCGCGCGCGTGGGCTTCCGCCCGGAGGCGATCGAACTGGTGCCGGAGAACGAACTGGACGAGCGCTACGCCTACTTCTTCCTGACCAGGCCCTGACCGCGGCGTTCCAGCAGCAGGTCCGTGACCACCCACAGGACGAAGGGGCTGAGCCACACCCCGATGCTCGCGGCGCTGTAGGTCATCAGCTCCGCGCTGCCGAGGAAGGTCGTGTCCACCTGGGGCGTCAGGACGATCGTGGCGACGACGTTGACGACCCGGCTGAGCACGATCGACATCGCCAGCGCGAAACTGCGCGCCATCCACCTGCGGTGATCGCCGAAACGGCGCCGACGGGCCATCCGCCACCCGACGGCCGTGACGACCAGCCACAGCGCCGAACCGACGAGGTTCGCCACGCGGACAGAGGGCCCGGCCGCGGTGTGCCACCCGATGTACAGCCCGAGCAGCCCGGCCGGCAGCACCCCCGCGAAGACGTAGACCCGCCCGGTGATGCGGTGCCCGCGCGGGTGTTTCGCGCGGAACGCGGGCCAGATCTGGAAGCACGCCGTGGCCATGGCGACGGCGCCGAACAGGACGTGCCCGACGAGCAGCGGGTAGTAGAGGTCGTTGCCCGGCGGCGGTTCCAGACGGGACCGGGCGGGGTCGAAGGTCAGGTAGGGCGGCACCGAGAAGGCCAGGAACGCCACCGCCACGAGAGCCAGCGGGACCATCCAAGGGCTGCGCCGCCAGGCCCGTTGCCGGCTGGGCGGCTTGGTGCGGGGTGCGTTCGTCGTCGAGGTCATGGTCTGTTCCTCCGATTCCAAAACTATGTACACCATACATATAAACGTATGAGGTACATAGTTTTAGAATGACGCGGTGGCGGACGACAGCAAGGCGACCAACCTCCAGCGCAACCTCACGTTGCTGTGGTCCGGGCGATCGCGTGGCCGGCGCGGGCCGCGAGCGCGGCTGAACGTGGAGCGGATCGCGCAGGCCGCGGTCCGGATCGCGGACGCGGACGGCCTGGAGGCGCTGTCGATGCAACGCATCGCCGCCGAGCTGGGCTACTCGACGATGTCGATCTACAACCACATCCCGGGCAAGGACCTGCTGCTCGAGGTGGTCGCCGATGTGGCGGCCGGGAAGCCGCCGGAGCTCGACGACACGGACGACTTCCGGCAGGCGGTGCGGCAGTGGGTGGCCGCGCTGTGGGCGGGGTTCCAGGCGCGGCCGTGGCTCCTGCTCGTGCCGCTCGACCACGCGCCGATGGGCCCGCACCAGCTCGCGTGGCTGGACCGTCTGCTGCGGCCCCTGTTGAAGGCGGGGCTGGTCGGCGGCCAGGCCCGCGCGGCGGCGCTGCACCTGACCGCGGTGGTGCGCGGCGTCGCCCAGATCAGCCTCGGTATGAGCGGCGCCGGCAAGACCGAGGACGGTTTTCCGCGCAGTGAAGCCGAACTCACGCAGGTGCTGGGCGAGCTGATCAACCCCGCGGACTACCCGGCGCTGGCCGCCGTGCAGGCCGCCGAGTCCGCTGAGGACCTCGGGGACGGCGAGGCGCTGCCGGCCGCGCTCGAGTTCGGGGTGGACCGGTTCCTGGACGGGATCGAAGCCTGGGTGGCGGCCCGCTGACCGGTCAGACTGTCGCGTCGGCGGGCACTCGCCCGGTCGGGCGCTCGGCGATGATCTCCATGTTTCCGGAGCCGTCGATCAGGAGGACGGTCGGCACCAGGTCGCCGCTCGTGTCGGGCGAGGTCCGCACCCAGTCCGTGATCTCCTCCACCCAGCCGGAACTCGCGCCGGCGACGTAGATGTGGTCCGGACTGACCAGCCCGACGATCAGCCTGTCCTCACCGACGTGGTGGGCGACGTTGTCGTGGAACTGGCCGAGCACGATCGCCGAGGCCGCGCACAGGTTGTCGTCGCCGCGCTCCACGCTGACCAGGCGCCCCTTCGCCTCGTCGTCGTGCACGCCGAAGCGGAGCCCGCGCGCGAGGTTGCCGCACGCTTCGTCGAGCAGTTCCTGGAGCTCGTCCCCGGTCATCGCCTCGAAGCGGTTCTTGAGCAGGTGGGACATGCCGATCCGGCCGGCGGGGGTGATCGTCGTCTTGGCGAAGCCGAGGTACAGGCGGCCGTCGACGAGCGGGAGGGAGGCGTAGAGCTTCAGCGGGCCGTCGTAGGTGTGGAGGATGGGCAGCCACTCGCCGTCCCGTTCCGCCTGGACGAAGCTGTCCTGACCGGCGCGGGCCGCGGCTGCGGCGTCGAGGGCGGTGTCCCAGTCGTCGCCGTCGGGCCGGTCGAAGTCGTGGGTGCGTTCGGCGCGGGGGAACGTGCCGGCCAGGAAGACGCGATCCACGCGGGAGGGTTGCCAGGTGCTGTGGATGCGGGTGACCTCGCTCGCCTGGACGTCGCGCTGTTCCTGCACCTGGCGCCAAGCCTGACGGACGGCGTCCTCGGCCCGCGCCGGGGCGGCCCCGTGGAGCAGGTCGTCATCCCTGCCGTTGACCTGGAAGACGACGAGGTTGACATCCACGGGCGAGTCCATAGCGCCCCCACCCTAGGCGGCGCCGCTGACGCTCCGTAGCCACGCGAAAGGCCCCGAACGCAGCGCCGCGGGCTTGCGGTACGGGAGAACTACGGGCAGCGCCATTCGTACACACCGGGCGAGGCCTCCACGACCTCACTCGGCCACGCCTCCCGCACCGCCCGCAGCCGCGCCCGGTGGTCGTCGATCCACCCGTCGGCAACGGACAGCTCGAGAGTCACGGAGACACCGGAGGCGGGCTCATCGACCACGGTCACCCGGACAAGGCTCCCGGACTCCCGCCCGGACAGCTGGATTTCGGGCGAGCGGCCGCCGTCCAGCCATCGAACGCCCCCGCCGACCGCCAGCGCGTCCAGGGCGTGCTCCCAGTCCTGGAGGTCCGCGGGCGCGAGCACGAGATCGAGCTTGCCGCTGACGAACTCGGTCGCCACAACCACCTCGGCGGCGAGGTGATCGTGAAATTGAAGGGCCCCCGCCCCGAAGCGACCAAGCACTCGCACCAGGACGCCGTTGAGTTCGTCCCCAAGGCGAACCAGCTCCACAGCACCCTCCGGTCAAGACGCGGCCATCGGCGGCGAACCAAGATCACCACCGGCCGGTGGCGCGACCGCAGACATGAAAAAACCGCCCCGACCTGCATCGGAGCGGTTCATCGACCGTGGCCAGGGCCGGGGTCGAACCGGCGACCTTCCGCTTTTCAGGCGGACGCTCGTACCAACTGAGCTACCTGGCCGGAAACGCCGGCTGAAGCCAGACGCTACTGCGACCCTGACGGGACTCGAACCCGCGACCTTCGCCGTGACAGGGCGACGCGCTAACCAACTGCGCCACAGGGCCATATGCATTTGTCATGCGTACTCCCAACGGGATTCGAACCCGCGTTGCCGCCTTGAAAGGGCGGAGTCCTAGGCCGCTAGACGATGGGAGCCCGGCCGGCTCGGGTGACCGACCGACCGCGCTCTCAGGTCTCCCTGGGAGCGATTACAAGCATAGGGCACTCCACGAGCCCCCTTCCACCGGGTATCCCTTAACGGTAAAAACCGGGCCTGAGCTGCGGAAACACGCGAGCCGAACCCCCGGCGACCCAGCCCGGGCAGCCGCCGGCCGCCAACGTGTCCCCGGTCACTCTTCGCGACCGAGGTCAGCCAGCGAGCGCACCAAGGCATCCCGATCGCCCTCAGGCAGCACCTCCAGCAGCTCGCCCATCCGCTCATCCGTCAGGGACTCCGCGCGCCGCCAGCGGGTTTCCAGGTCCGGGCGCCGCCGGGCGCGGGCGATCAGCTCGTCGGCCGCCTCCGGGGACCACGCCGTCCGCAACAGGCGCGCCCGGCCGCCCTCCGGGTCCGCCACCACCGCCTCCGGCACCGTCAGCCCCACCGCCCGCAGCGCCGCGAAGTGCAACCCGCCGCGGTACTCGCGCAGCAGCATCAACCCGTGGCCGATCCGAGCGACCGGATCATCCGGCCACGGAACCCGCTGCCACCCCGCGAACAACGCCAGCCCGCTCGCGTCCGCGGCCGCCACCAAGCGGGGCAGCAACTCGCCGAGCGCCGACTCCCGCAGGGGCGCCTTCGACCACCGGTACAGCGCCTCGGTGTACGCCGAGACCGCCGCGGTCGAACCCAAAACCTCGGTTGCCGAGGGCAAAACAAGATCCACCACCCAGCGCGGGAAGATCCCGAACAGCTCGGCGACCACGGACGGTGACGGGTCGCCGAGCACGGCGGACCGGCCGCGGAAGTACAACGCCCGCCGCCCGAGCCCCACCTCGCGCTCGACCTCGGCCAGCTCCGGCGACGTCATGAACGCGCCCCCGTACTTCTGCACCGCAGGACGGATCTCCCGCGCGATCTCCACCGCACGACCGGCTCCTCTCGACTGGTAACAGTGTTATGTTACCTGTAGCGAAGAACCATGGCGGCAATTTCACCGACAGCGAAGCAACTGGGTGGAAATTGTTTGCCCCGAGCGGAGCAACGCCGGTATCTTTCCGGACCTGGGGCCGGTCAGGGGTGCGACCAGGGGGTGCACCCCTGACCGGGAAGCACCGGGAACATCACCGCTGGACCGGGTTGACGCCTTCCTCGTCCGGCACCAGTCCGAGCATGTCCAGCAACTGGGCGCAGTCCTGCGCGTCGATCGCGCCGGCGGCCACCGCCAACCTCGCACGTCGCACCTGGTCGTCCGACACGCGTGGCGCATCGGCCTGCCCGGAACGCTGCGTGGGGACCCCGGCCGGATCGCCGCCTTCGTATCGAAGGAGGAACTGCCGAACTTCCACAGACCCGCTCATAGCTCCTCCCGAAAGGACTGTCACACCAACAACTTCGCCGCGAGGCTAGCGAGCGGGGCGTCGGCCACGCAGCCCCCCGCAGAGTGAACCTGTGAACACGCAACGTTCCCGTTCCGCGTCCGCGCAGATGAACCGCAGGCGACGGCGCGATGACGGGTTGGGGCAATTTTTCCCGTCCAGCACTCGCGTCATCGGGCCGCATCATGTAACAATCGACTTGCTGACACACCCCCGGTCAGCGCCTGTGGAGATCCCCTCCGGCCCCCGCGTTCCTCCCCCTGGCGCGGGGGCCCCTCCATTTCCAGGGCACATTCCGGCCCGCATTTCCGGCCTGCGTGAATGACTCGCGGTCAGCCCGGGATTGCGACATGTGGGCGTACGTCCCACCCGAACGGCCCAGGATATCGGGAAGAACCCGTGTGTCGTGCACCACAATGAGGATCGTCTCGAGACCTAACCGTTATCGTGGCCGGGTGCCTCTTCCCTCTCTCGGACGCCGGAACAACACCCGGACCAACCTGAAGCCGGTCAACCCGGGCAAGCACCGGAACTCGGCGGACAAGGAATCGCAGGGCGCCGTCGAGGACCACGAGCTCACCAGCTACCTCGCCGCGCTCGCGCCGGAAACCGGCCCGGAAAGCACCGGGACCGGCAAGCGCTTCGGCGAGGCGCAGGTCTACCAGCTGCGCATGAACCTGGTCGCGAGCTCCCAGCTCAAGGACATCGCCGCCGAGCGCGGCACCTCGCCGCAGGCGCTGGCCCGCGAATGGGTGCTCGAGCGCCTCGCCTGGGAGGCGCAGGCCGCCTCGCAGGAGCGCCGCCAGTTCGCCGACCACACCGGCGTCGCCGACACCGACCAGCACCACTTCGACCAGAACTGGGACCGGCCGCGCGCCGGCCGCGTCTGACCGCAGACAAAAACCGTCCCCGGCGGAGGACCGCCGGGGACGGGACGTTCATGGACAGGTGAGCGTCAGATGACGCGCACCTTCTGGGCCTGCGGCCCCTTCTGCCCCTGGCCGATCTCGAACTCCACGCGCTGGTTCTCTTCGAGGGTGCGGAACCCGCGGCCCTCGATCTCCGAGTAGTGCACGAAGACATCGCCCTCGCCGCCGTCCTGGGCGATGAAGCCGAAGCCCTTCTCGGCGTTGAACCACTTCACAGTGCCTTGCGCCACCGCTGTTGCTCCTCGTCAATAACTCGGGCCGCCCGGACGGTTCCGACGGGGTGAGCGACGAGCGCGTGCGGCTCCCGGCTCGCGTCGAAAGTTCCGCGAGTGTGTAGCCACGACCACGCAAAACAACGGCCTGCGCGGAAGCCTACCCGGATGTGAGCGATTTCGGACCCCATTGATTCCGTCACTGAGATGGCGTAGTGCGGTCACCCGGTCACTGTCGGACCCACTCGATAGGCTGATCAACTAGCGGCCGACCGTGGCGTTCCGGCATCGAGGGTCCCTCGATAGTGAGGCGAGTCACACTCCTCAGCGTCAACGATCACCTACGGACGCGCGTCTGTCTGGCGACAGGGGAGAAGGGGCTTCAGAGGTGACAGGACTTCACAAGCGGCGCAAGCCGCTGGCGCTGATCGGGCTCGGTCTGGCCGCGCTGCTGGCGCTGAGTGCGTGCAGCGGCGGCGATTCGCCGGGCACGACCGGGACCGGGCAGACCACGTCCGCCGACGCGCAGCAGACCTCGGCGGGGCCGGCCAAGCTCGCCGTGCAGCCCGCGGACGGCGCCAAGGACGTGGCGCCCGCGGACTCCGCGCAGGTTACGGTCACGGACGGTGAGCTGCAGTCGGTCACGCTCACCAACCCGGAGGGCAAGCAGGTCGCGGGCCAGCTCGGCGCCGACAAGCGCAGCTGGACCATCACCGAACCGCTCGGCTACGGCAAGAAGTACACGTGGTCGGGCACCGCGCTGGGCAGCGACGGCAAGCAGGTCGCCATCGGCGGCTCGTTCACCACCGTCAGCCCGCGCAAGCAGCTGTCCGCCAGCCTGAACGTCGGCGACAACCAGACCTACGGCATCGCGATGCCGATCGCGCTGACCTTCAGCTCCAAGGTCACCGACAAGGCAGCCGTCGAGCGCTCGCTGACCGTCGAGACCACGCCGAAGACCGAGGGCTCGTGGGCCTGGGTCTCCGACACCAGCGTGCACTGGCGGCCGAAGGAGTACTGGCAGCCGAACACGCAGGTCAAGGTCGCCGCGAACATCTACGGCGTGAAGATCGGCGACGGGACCTACGGCAAGCAGGACGTCACGGCCGCGTTCTCGATCGGCCGCTCGCAGATCGTCAAGGGCGACACCAGGACCCACCGAATGCAGGTCATCCGCGACGGCGTGCAGATCGCCGACTACCCGGTGAGCTACGGCCTGGACTCCGACCCCGGCCGCGTCACGCACAGCGGCATCCACGTGGTGATGTCGAAGCACGCGACCTACTCGATGAGCAACCCGCGGTACGACTACTACGACGTGAACGTGCCGTGGGCGGTGCGGATCTCCAACAACGGCGAGTTCATCCACGGCCTGGCGTCGTCGATGTGGGCGCAGGGCAAGCAGAACGTCTCGCACGGCTGCCTGAACCTGTCGCCGGCGCGGGCGAAGGAGTACTACGACGGCGCGCTGGTCGGCGACCCGGTCGAGATCACCGGCAGCACCCAGACGCTGTCCGCGAAGGACGGCGACTACTCGGACTGGACCTACTCCTGGGCGGACTGGACGAAGCTGTCCGCCCTCGCGGGCTGATCTGTCAAGGCGTGAAGGCCACTCCCGCCACGGGGGTGGCCTTCACTGTTTTCTAGAGCGCGTGGCCGTCCAGGGCGGGCGGCGGCGCGGGCACCGATGGGACCTCGCCCGGTTCCGGGACATCGAGCAGCGGCGGCACCACGACCATCTGCTGCGTCATGTCGTCCAGCAGCCGCGCCGCTTCGCCCACTCCGGGCCGACGTTGCTCGCCCATCCCGCAGCCGCCTCCTCTGGGATTCCGGTTTTGCCACGGTTCATTCTGCCGTGGGCGAGATCACCCCTCAATGGGGGTCTGTCGGAGAAATACTCACCAACTTCGCGGCGATGAGTAACACGGGGAACATCCCCCGACCACACCCCTGTAACACGGCGCGGTGACAGCCGCGCCCGAACACTCACGAGGAGGAAGCAATGGTGTTCGCTGCTCTGCTGGTGGAAGCCGGCTTGGCGGTTGCGGTGGCATCGGCTCTCACCACCTACGCACGGCGGCACTTCGCTCCTCGTGCCGAAGCCCCCGCCGAGGTCACCGAGTGAGCGAGGGCCGGGCCCCATCGGGGACCCGGCCCTCTTCCGTTCCGGTGTGGCGTCAGTTCGCGGCGGTCTTGGCCGCCGGCGGCGCGGTCACACCCTCTTCGTTGATGTGGTCCATCGGGACCCGCGCCGTCTCCGGGATCTTGAAGATCGGGAACAACGCGATCGCCGCGGCGATCATCAGGTAGAACGCGGGCCAGTCCTGGTTGCCGGTGCCGTGGATCAGCGCGGTCACGACGACACCGCAGGTGCCACCGAAGATCGACGTCGAGACGTTGTAGCCGATCGCGAATGCGCCGTAGCGCACGCGGGTCGGGAACATCGCCGGGAACGTCGACCCGATCACCGCCAGCATCAGCACCAGCAGCAGCGCCACGATCAGGAACCCGAGGAACAGCAGCACGGTGCTGCCGCTCTGCATGAGCTTGATCGACGGGTAGCTCAGCACGAGGAAGCCGATCGCCGCGGTGAGCAGCATGGGTTTTCGCCCGACCCGGTCGGAGAGCGCGCCGATCGGCGCGATCAACGCGATCTGGATCAGCTCCACGATGATGATGATCACCGTCGCCGTGTTGTCGCTGATCTTCAACGTGTCCGTGAAGTACGTCGGCATCGTCGTCAGCAACATGTAGTCGGCGATGTTGAGCAGCAGCACGATCCCGATCAGGTTCATGATCATGCGCCAGTTGCGGGACAGGGTCTCCTTCAGCGGCGCCTTCTCCGCCTTCTCGCCCGCGGCCTCCAGCCGCCGGAACTCCGGCGTGTCCTCGAGCTTGTTCCGCAGGTACAGACCGATGATGCCGAGCGGGAGCGCCACCCAGAACGGGATCCGCCACGCCCAGCTGTCCACCTGGTCCGCGGTGAACGACAACGTCACCGTCAGCACGACCAGGTTGCCCAGCACGTAACCGGCCAGCGTGCCCATCTCCAGGAAGCTGCCCCAGAACCCGCGCTTGCGCGTCGGGGCGTACTCGGCGATGAACGTCGCCGCGCCGCCGTACTCGCCGCCGGTCGAGAAGCCCTGGATCAACCGGAGCAGCAGGACCAGGATGGGGGCGCCGATCCCGATCGCGTACTCGCCCGAGTACGTCGGCAGACAGCCGACGAGGAACGTGCAGCCGGACATCAACAGGATCGTGATCGCCAGCACGCGCTGCCGCCCGATCTTGTCCCCCAGAGGGCCGAAGAACGCTCCGCCGAACGGCCTAACCACGAACCCGATCGCCACCAGCGCCAGCGATTTCAGAATCGCGTTCCCCTCGCCGGGAAAGAACACGGTGCCGATGCTGGCGGCAATCGCACCCGAGGTGAACACCCCGTAGTCGTACCACTCTGTTGCGTTACCCATGGCCGACGCGATGACGGCTCGTCTGACCGTCTTCTCGTCGACCTCGGGTGCCTGCGCTGTGTTCGTCATGTTCGCCCCGACCTCCTCAAACTGTTTCGTGCCAGCGCGGTCAAGGTTGCGACCTTAGTGCCATCGGGTAGTGATTTTCTCTCCTGTCGTGGTTTTTGTCTCTTCGAAGCCGGGGTAGCCCGTCGTTTTCGGGGTAGAACCGGTTACCGTGTCCGATGTGAGCGACAAGCGCCGACCTGCGAATCCGTGGCCTCCAGTCCAGACCGAACAGCCGGAGATCCACCCCAAGGCGCCCGGGCCGGGCACGAAACTCGAGATGCACTACGCCGAGTGCTTCGGGTGCGGTGAGGTCGACAACGGTCTGCACATGCACTCCACCGTCGGTGACGCCGGAGTCGTGTACTCGCAGTTCCCGGTGACGAGCGCGCACCAGGGCGCGCCGGGGCTCGCCCACGGCGGCCTGCTGGCGTGCGCGTTCGACGAAGCGCTCGGCTCGACGGTCGGCAACCTGCTCCGCCGCCCCGCGGTGACCGGCAAGCTGGAAACCGACTTCCTGCGGCCGGTTCCGGTCGGTACGACGCTGTTCATCGCCGCGCGCGTGGACGGCGTGGCCGGCCGCAAGATCTACGCCAGCGCCGACGGGCACCTCGACTCCGCCGACGGCCCGGTGGCCGTGCGCGCACGGGGACTGTTCGTCCAGGTGGGACTGGAACACTTCACGACGCACGGGGATCCCGAGGCGCTGCAGAAGTTCTCCCAGGCGCGGACCGAACGCCGCGAGGACTGGGACATCAACCCCTGACGCTCAACCCGTGACCCCCCTCGACCAGCACGGCGCGGCGAACCGCAAACACGCGGACCCACAGGGTGTTTGCCACCGCGGGCGGCGAGTTGGACGCCCTGGGTAGCAGGTTAGCCGCCCCCGGCGGCAAGTTCGCCGCCCCGGCGGCGAGTTGCCGTTCCCAGCGGCAAGTCTGCCGTTGCGGGCGGCGTATTGGCCGCCCGGGCGGCTGGTTGACCGTTTTCGGGCGGCAGTGGCCGCCCCGGGCAGCGAGTTGGCCGCTCCCGGTGGCGTGTTCGCGCTTGCCGGTGGCCAGTCGGCCACCCCGGGGCGGCGAGCTGGCTGGGTGGGCGCGTCAGCTGGTGGGCGGCGGCCGGGTCAGGTGAGCGTGCGCGGGCGCACCGAGTTGGCCCGGTCGACCAGCTCGATCCGCTCGCCCGCCGTGTGGGCCAGTCGCGCCAGTGTGCGGTAGCAGCGTTCCAGTCCGAAGCGGATGTCCCGTTCGGACAGTTCGCAGCCCAGCACCTTCGCGCTGGTGCGGTATCCCGGCGGTGCGCCCTGCACGTACGTGAACGCCGCTTCCAGCACCTCCGCCGAGATGCGCGTCCGCCGCTCGGCGTCCAGGCGCAACTGCTCCAGCTTCACGCCCGCGTCGACCAGATCCGCCTCGCTGACCGAGGTGTTCGGCCCGCTCGCCCGAGTCTTGATCTTGATGGCCGCCACCTGCGCCGCCACGTAGTGCGTCGACGTCGAGGGCACCGACTCCAGCACCTCGATCGCGCCCGCCCGCGCGCCCTGCGCCAGGTACACCCGCGCCAGCCCGAACGCCGCGCTCACGTACGCCCGGTCCGTGCGCCACACCTGCTCGTACAACCGCGCCGCGGTGAAGTAGTCGCCGATGCCCTCCGCGCTGACCGCCAGCGCGAGCTTGGGCGCGATCTCGCCGGGCAGGTCGTCGTACACGGTCTCAAACGCGACGTTCGCCACCCGCGGCCGCCCGCCGGCGAGCTCGATCAGCCCACGGTGCCAGTCGATCCGCCAGTCGTGCGGGTAGCCGGCCCGGATGGCCAGGTACTGCGCCGCCTGCAGCTGGCGGTTCGCCTCGGCCAGCTCGCCCAGTTCGATGCGCGCGCGGACGATCCGCAGCCGCACCTCGATCGAGTCCGGCGGCGCCCCGGCGAGCGCGTCGATCGCGGCGCGGGGGTCGAGCGCCGTCGTCGTCGCCAGCACACCGGCCGCCGGGTCGTCGGTGTCGACCTGCGGGATCGGCAGGCCGGACACGACCTCGACGGCGTCCGGCAGCGGCACCGTCCAGCCCGCCTCCGGCACCACCAGGTCCACGCCGAACGTGTTGGTCTCCGGACCGAACACAGTGGACACCGCGGGCCGCGGTTTCCCGGTGCCCATCGAGATGATCTCGCGCAGCACACCGGCGAGCTGGTCGGCCATCTCCTCCGCGGAGAGGAACCGGCGGTCCGGGTCCGGGTGCGTGGCGCGCTTGAGGAACCGGTAGTACGAGCCGAACAGCTTGAACAGCGGGATCTCGTCCGGCGTCGGCAGCCCGGCCTTGTACTTCGTGGTGTAGCCGTTGAACTCGAAGCTCAGCACGGCCAGCGTGCGGCCGACGGTGTAGAGGTCCGACGCGATCGACGCGCCGTGCGTGGTCAGCTCCGGCGCGCTGTAGCCGGTGGTGAAGAACAGCGGACTGGTGTAGTCGTCGATCCGCCGCACCGCGCCCATGTCGATCAGCTTCAGCTGCTCGTGCGTCTGGATCACGTTGTCCGGCTTGAGGTCGCAGTACAGCAGCCCCTGGCTGTGCAGGTACCCCAGCGCGGGCAGGATCTCCAGCCCGTACGCGATGACCTGCGCGATCGGCAGCGGCTCCGGCCGCCCGGCGGCGCGCTGGTGCGCGAGCGCGAGCTGCCGCAGCGACTGGCCGCCGATGTACTCCATCACGATGTAGCCGATGGCGTGCCCGGTGCGCGCGTCCGGGTGCTGCACGAAGTTGTAGATCTTGACGATGTTCGGGTGCTCGACCTCGGCCAGGAACCGGGTCTCGTTCACCGCCGCCGCGACGGCCGTCGGGTCGCCGGTGTCGATCAGTCCTTTGAGGACGACCCAGCGGTCGTTGACGTTGCGGTCCTTGGCGAGGTAGATCCAGCCGAGCCCGCCGTAGGCGATCGCGCCGAGCACCTCGTACTGCCCGCCGACCAGGTCGCCCGGCTGCAGCGTGGGCAGGAACGAGTAGGCGGTGCCGCACTTCTCGCACACGCCCTCCGGCCCGGCCGAGCCCCGGCCGACCTTCGCCGAGCAGTTGCCGCAGTACCGCTTCTCCTCCGACACCACCGGGTTCGTGAGGACGGCCGACGCCGGGTCGCGGTAGGGCACCGGCGGCACCTCGACCAGGCCAGCGCCGAGACGGCCGCGGCGGGTCCGCCGCCCGGTGCGCCGCGAGGTGCCCGGGAACGCGCCCGTGCCGGTGCCCGCTCCGGTGCCCGGCCCGGTGCCGGGCTGGCTGCCCGACCCGGTGTGCCCGCTGGACCGCTCGGGCAGCACGCTGTCGGTGCCCGGGTCCGGCAGCACGGCCGGGCCGCTCGGCTCCGGCGGCGGCGCGGGCGGCCGGATCATCTCGGTCATCGGCGCAGGCGAGGCGAGCACGCTGGTGAGCTGCACGTCGTCCGGCTGCACGGGTTCCGCGGGCGGGCGGACCGGCTCGATGATCTGCGTCTCGGCTGCCGAGGGCACCGGTTCGCCGATCGGCGTCGGCCGGGCGCCGCTCAGCTCGTCGGCAGGCCTGTGCCACCCGGTGCCGGGCTCGTCGGCGAGCGAACCCGTGATCGGCCGGTCGTCCGGGCGCGCGTGGCGCGGTCGACGCTCCTCTTCGGACACTGTGGACACCCCCTCAGCGGTAGGACACGGACGGCGGCGAACCCGGTCCGAGCGCCGGCTCGATCCAGTACTTGTACGTGTTCTGCCACGCGCTGCCGTTGCGGACGTTCTCCAGCACGGCGTTGACGAACCGGACCATGTCGTCCTGGCCCAGCGGGATGCCGACGCCGTAGAACTCGCGCGTGAACGGCTCGCCGACGACCTCCAGGTTGGGGTCCTGCCGCGCCATGCCCGCGAGGATCACGTCGTCGGTGGAGATGGCGTCGACCTGGCCCTGCTGGATCAGCACCAGGCAGTCCGACCAGTTGTTCACCGACACCGGCACCGGGCGCGACGGCGCGGTGCTGATCGTCGACAGCGAGGTCGAGTTCTTCGCCGCGCACACCCGCTTGCCGCCGAGGTCCTGCAGGCCGCGGATGCCGGAGTTCTTCGCCGCCAGCACCGCCTGCCCGGCCTGGTAGTAGGGCGCGGAGAACGCGACGTCCTTCATCCGGGTGCAGGTGATGCTGTAGGTCCGGACGACGATGTCGACCTGGTGGTCCTTCAGCACGTCCTCGCGCGCCGACGACGGGATGGCCACCCACTGGATGTGCCCCTCCCAGCGGCCGAAGATCGACGCCGCGATCTGCTTGACGATCTCGATGTCGAAGCCCTCCAGGTTGCCGCTGGAGGGGTTGAGGAAGCCGAACAGGAAGTTGGTCTGGTCGACACCGGCGATCAGGCGGCCGCGGTCGCGGATCTTGTCCATCGTGGACCCGGACGGGATCGAGCCGTTCGGCGAGAGGCTGCGCGTGTCGCAGTTGTTGTCCGCGCCGCTGCCGCTGCCCGTGTCCCCGCCGCCGACCCCGGCAGGCAGCGGCGCCTGCACGTCACCGACCGGCGCCGGGTCGGCCGGCGTCCCGGCGCTGCCGCAACCCGCGGCCAGCAGCGCGACGGCCGCCACGAGTGCGGCCACCTTCCCCCGAGCCATCAGCGGTACTCCCTCAGCCTGTCCCTGATCCCCATCGTGGCGCCGGCCGCGGCGACCACCGCGAGCACCGCGAAGCCGGGCGCGAGCAGCGTCAGCGCACGGTCACCGCCGCGCGTGTCGTCGAGGAACGCCTGCCTGCCGTGCCCGATCGCGGCGACCAGCGCGTCGTCGAGGTTGGCGAACGTCGTGGCCGCGCCGCCCTGCACCGACGAGTCGACCGCGAGCTTCACGGCGTCGGAGTAGGCGCCGTCGACGTCCTTGGCGCGGATCTCCTGGTGCGTGTTCAGCCACCGCTCCGCGCTGTCCGCCGCGCCCTGCACCTCGCGGGCCATGTCGCCGGTGGCGAACCCGCGCGCCTCGTTCAGCAGGCCGGTGACCTGCGGCGCGAGCCTGTTGAAGTCCTGTTCGTACGTTCCGCCGTCCCCGCGCGCGACCAGGGTCAGCATCTCGTTCGCCCTGGCCTGCAGCGCCGCGATGCGGGCGCGGACCAGCACGTCGACCTGGTGGCTGCCGTCCTCGTCACCACTGCTGACCAGGACGCTCTGCACGGTCACCGCGACGCCGCCCCAGAGCAGCGCGAGCACCGTCGCGGCGGTGGCGATCACGAGCCCGACGTTCAGCACCCGGTTGGTCTTGCGGGTCAGGTGGACCTGGGTCGTGATCAGCGCCGCGAGCAGGGCGAGCACGAGGAACGTGGTGATCCACGGGAAGCTGCTGGCGTCGTCCTGCTCCTCGGCCAGCCGGTCCGTGTCGATGTGGTACAGGTCCTGCGCGGCGGGCAGGATCGTGGTGCGCATCAGGCTGGAGGCCTCGAGCAGGTAGGACGAGCCGACCGGGAAGCCCTGCCGCTTGTTCGCGCGGGCGGTCTCCACCAGGCCGGTGTAGACGGGCAGCTGGCGGGTCAGGATCTCGACCTGCGCCGCGGCCTCGGGCACGCCTGCCGAGTCGGACGCGGCCTTCGCCAGCGCGACGCCGGCGCGCGCGATCGCGGTGTCGTACCGCTGGCGCAGCGACGGCGGTTCGACGCCGATCGCCAGGAACGCGCTCGCCGCGGTCGCGTCGGCGTCCGACAGCGAGCGGTAGACCTCCTGCGAGGCCGCGGCCAGCGGCTCGCGGTGGTCGATGAGGTCGTTGATGGTGTTCTTGCGCTCCTGCAGCGTGATCGTCGCGACCACGCCGGTGACCAGCGCCAGCACGACGAGCCCGACCGCGATCACCGTCAGGCGGCCGGGTGTGGTGCGGGCCGAGCGCGCGATCCCGCGGACCGCGGCGCCGGGCAGCTCGAACAGGCCGGCCAGGCCACCGCGCGGGGCGTTCGGGGGCGCGGCGGGTTCCGGCACTCCACCGCCGGGGCCACCGGGCACGGCAGGCCGCGTCGCGGTAGCAGTCATCGGTTCCACCCCTCGCCCTCGAACCACACCCGCATGAAGGTACCGGACGGCGCGATCTTCCGGACCGAGGTCGCCGGGATTGCGCACACCGGTTCGAAGGGCTGGAAAACGAAGGCAGCCCCCACCTCACGAAGAGGTGGGGGCTGCCGTTCGAAGTCGAATCAGAGGACGTTGACCCCGGTCGCCTGCGGGCCCTTCTGGCCCTGGCCGATCTCGAACTCAACCCGCTGGTTCTCCTCCAGGGTGCGGAAGCCGCGGCCCTGGATCTCCGAGTAGTGGACGAAGACGTCGCCGCCGCCATCGTCGGGAGTGATGAAGCCGAACCCCTTCTCGGAGTTGAACCACTTCACGGTGCCCTGAGCCATGAAAAAATCTCCATATACTGCAAACAAAACGGCACACCGCTCCGGTGCGCCGGGTCAATGACGGATCGGTTTGCCTCCCCGAGTGGGGAACCACTACGCCCGCCAAATCTTGCGAGCGTGCCTGAACACGAACACAAAATCTTCGAAGACCGACACCAGTAGATCACAGATCCGTCGCGAACGCTAGGTCTTGCGTGACCGCTGGAACAGCGCGGACAGCCGGGTGTCCGGATCGATCACGTCCGGATCGGTCCGCACGTCGATCACGCTCGGCCGCTGGTGCTGCAGCGCCCGCCGCATAGTCGGCTCCAGCTGCTCGGGCGATTCGATCGTGTAACCGGCCGCGCCGAACGAGCGCGCCCAGGCCGCGAAGTCCACCGCTGTGAGCGACACCCCGTCCAGCCGGCCGTGCTTGGCCGCCTGGTGCATGGCGACGTCGGCGTACAGGCCGTTCTGGAACACCACGACGAGGATCGGCGCCCGGTACCGCACCGCGGTCTCCAGCTCCTGGCCGGTCATCATCGCCGCTGAGTCCGAAATCACCGCGACCACCGTGCGCTTCGGGGCGGCCAGCTTCGCGCCGAGTGCGGCGGGCACGGCGTAACCCCGCACGCCGTCCGGCGGCTCGATCTGGGTGTGCGGCTCGGTGAAGCACCAGTACCGGTGCACGAACCGGGCGGTCTTGTCCGAGTCCGCGGCCACCACGGTGTCCTCGGGCGCCACCTTGCGCAGCACCCGCACCACGTCCGCCGGGTGCACCAGCGGGTGGTCCGGGCTGGTCCGCGGCGGCGTCATGTGCGTGTGCGTGGCCGCGTTGGCCGCCGAGCTGCGCCGCGACCTGGCGACGCCGACCGCGACCAGCTGCCGCAGGAACGGGCCGACCTCGCAGTCGATCCGGAACGTCAGGCCGCGCCGGTGCGTGGCGGGCAGGCCGGGGCCGATCACCACGAGGGTCTGCGCGGGCAGCGGGTACCGGTTGTTCTGCGTGGTCACGTCGTCCAGGCGGGTGCCGATGGCCAGCACCACGTCGGCCCGTTCCAGCGCGTCGAGCTGCCCCGGCGGGATGCCCACACCGAGGTGGCCCGCGTAGCGCGCGTGGTTCTCCGGGAAGCTGTCCTGGCGGCGGAACGCGGTGTAGACGGCCAGGCCGAGCTGCTCGGCGGCGGCGATCAGGTCCTTGCGCGCGCTGCGCCCGATACCGCCGGCGATCACCACCGGGTAGCGCGAGTCGGCCAGCAGGGCGGCGACCTCGTGCGCGGACCGCAGCACCGCGCCGGTGTCGTCCGGGCGCTGCTCCGGCTCCGGGATCGTGCCGTCGAACGGTGCGACCCAGAAGTCCGCGGGCACCGCCAGGATCGCCGGCCCCTTGCGCCCATCGCGCGCGGCGCGGGCCGCCTGCGCGGCGAGCACCGGCACCTGCGCGGCCGTCTCGGCGCGGCCGGTCCACTTCGCGAACGGGCCGAACAACGTCAGCGGATCCAGCTCGGCGAGGCCGTCCTGGATGCCGGGACCGGCCAGCCGCACGCTCGCGCGGTCCTCGACCAGCACGACCATCGGCGAACCGTCCTGGTAGGCCGAGCGCACGGCGACCAGGAAGTCCGCGATACCCGGGCCGGGGCCGCCGAGCAGCAGCGCCGGGACCTCCCGCAGCTTGCCCTCGGCTTCGGCCATGAACGCGGCGCCGGTGTCCTGGCGCGCTGTGACCAACGCCATCAGCGGCTCGAACCGGAGGGCGTCGAGCAGTTCCAGGAACGCGTCACCGGCCACGGTGTAGGCACGCCGGATCCCGGCGTCGACCAGCACGCGGACCGTGATCTCGGCGACGGTCCATCCCTCTTGGTACCCGATGGGAAGAGGTTCCCAGCGCGGCGCTACTCCGGTCAAGTGATCTTGAGATTCCCTACGAGTGAACGATCACCCCAGAGTAGAGGCCCTAAGCTTCCGGCCGTGACCTCGTACCCGCACTGGCAGCAGGTTCCCACCCGCTGGAAGGACAACGACGTGTACGGGCACGTCAACAACGTCGTCCACTACGCGCTGATGGACACGGTCATCAACACCTACCTCATCGAGCGCGGCGGGCTCGACATCCACGACGGCGGCGTGATCGGCCTGTGCGTGGAGTCGCACTGCAACTACCACGCCTCGGTCGCGTTCCCCGAGGTGCTGTCGATCGGCCTGCGGGTCGCGCACCTCGGCCGCAGCAGCGTGCGCTACGAGATCGGGATCTTCCGGCCGGACCGGGGCGAGCCGGTCGCCGAGGGTCATTTCGTGCACGTGTTCGTGGACCGCGAGACCAGGCGCCCGGTGCCCGTCGAGGGAAAGCTGCGGGAGTCGCTGGAGGCGCTCGCCTGACACGGGCAGGCGCGCTGCGGGCAGCGGCCCGGCGGCCCCAGGCCCGGTGTCCGGTCCGTGGCCATGGCGAAGATCGTCGTGAATATCCGTTCCGGGTTTCCGCGCCAGTTCAACTGGAAGATCACCCGATCCCCCTCGATCGCTACCACTGCCCTGCCCAGGTGCCATGGTCCCTCGCGGACGGCGGCCTGCCGCACCGCCGAACCGGCGGCGTGGAAAGAGTTTCGGGTTCACGGACGGTGAGCCCCGTGGACTTTCCACCACCCGTTTGCCGCGTATTTCCCGGGGTCCGGCCCCTCTGCACAGGTCACGGCGGTATCGGCGGAGCGGCCTCGGTACGGCCATCCGGGTGGACGGGAAACCGGTGGGTGATTTTCCGCTGGCCCAGCTCCTCTCAGCTGGTGGCGCGCGCCACGCGGCTAAGCTGCGACCGGTAATGGCGTTCGACGGTGGGTGAGGACCGGTGATCACTGGGTTCGGCGTGGCCGTCGCGGTGAGCGCGGCGCTGGTCGCCGTGTGGGCCTTCGTCGCCGCCGCGCGGGGCCGGGAGCCGGGGCGCGCGCTGCTGGTGGCGCTCGGGGTGGTCGAGGTCCTGCTCGTCGCGCAGCTGGTCGTCGGGGTCGTGCTGCTGATCGGCGGCGACCGACCCGGGAGCATGGTCACGTACCTGGCCTACCTCGTGGGGTCGCTGGTGATCCTGCCGGTCGGGGCGGCGTGGGCGCTGGCCGAGCGGAGCCGGTCGAGCACGGTCATCCTGGGCGTCGCGTGCCTGGCGATTCCGGTGATGGTCGAGCGGATCCACCAGATTTGGAGTGCCGGGCATGGCTGAGCCTTCGGAGCAGGGGACGCGGCGCACCACCGCGACGGGGCCGGGCCGGATCCTGGTCGCGGTGTACGGGATCTTCGCGCTGGCCGCGACGTCCCGCGCGGCGGTGCAGATCTCGACGAAGTGGCACGAGGCGCCGCTGGCCTACACGCTGTCCGCGCTGGCCGCGGTGATCTACATCGTGGCGACGGTGGCACTGGCCCGCCGCGGCGAGGGTTCGTTCCGCCTGGCCGTGGCGGCGATCGGGATCGAGCTGCTCGGCGTGCTGGTGGTCGGGACGCTGAGCGTGTTCGACCAGGAGGCCTTCCCGGACGCCACGGTGTGGTCCGGTTACGGCGAGGGGTACCTCTTCATCCCGCTGGTGCTGCCGGTGATCGGCCTGCTCTGGCTGCGGCGCACGGCTCGCCGCTAGATGGCGTCGGGACCGCGCTCGCCGGTCCGGACGCGGACGACGGTGTCCACGGGGGTCACCCAAACCTTGCCGTCGCCGATCCGCCCGGTCCGGCAAGCCTCGACGACCGCCTCGATCGCGCGTTCCACGAGTTCGTCGTCGAGCAGCACTTCGACGCGGAGCTTCTGCACGAAGTCGACCTGGTACTCGGCGCCGCGGTAGACCTCGCGGTGCCCCTTCTGCCTGCCGTAGCCCTGCACCTCGGTCACGGTCATGCCGAGAACCGCGAGCCGCTCGAGCGCCTGCCGAACGTCGTCGAGAACGAACGGCCGCACGACGGCGGTCAGCAGCTTCACGCGGTGTGCTCCTTCTTCCCGGGCGTGCGGCCACACTAGAAGCTCTCCCGGCGACGGTGAGGGCACCACCCCGGGCCGAAGTGGTGGGCGATGGTCGCTAAGCTGAGCTCACGGGGCGTTAGCTCAATTGGTAGAGCTGCGGACTTTTAATCCGTAGGTTCTGGGTTCGAGCCCCAGGCGCCCCACTCTTCCGCCTGGTCAGAGCGTCGCGGGGCGCCCAAGGCAAGATCACCTCCCCGCTTTATCCCCACTTTTGCCCGTGGACGGGTTATCCAGGAGCCCTTCCAGGGCGGCCGCCGTCGCCGGGTTGACCGACTTCCGGCCGAGGTAGACGTCCTGCGTCATGGACACCCGCGCGTGCCCGAGGTGATCGGCGATCAACCGCGTCGGCACGTCCGCATCGTCCAGCGCGGTCGCCGTCGTCTTGCGGAAGGTGTGCGAAGTGACCCACAGGAACTCCTCACGGCCCCGCGTCTGCCGGATCACCCGGAGCACGTTGTTCGGGTCCCGCAGGCCGCCGGTGGTGCTGGCGAAGACCGGGCTCGCCATCGGCCGGGCTTCCGCGCTCCACCGCTCCTTCAACATCTCCAGCGCCCACGACGGCAGCGGCAGGACCCGCTCACTCTTCTTCGTCTTGGGCCGGGGCTTGCGATAGAGCCCCTTGCCCTTGACCCGGACGACCGTGTGAGCGACGTCGACCGTGCCTGCCTCGAAGTCGATGTCCTCCCAGAACACGCCCAGCGCCTCCCCAATCCGGACACCGGTCGCCATCATGAACCTGGACAGGTCAGGCAGGTCCCAGCGAACCGCCTTCTCGTTCTTCTCCAGTTGGGCCAGCCACTCGGCCCGCTCGTCCGCGTCCAACGCCCGCGGCTGCTTCGTCTGGCCGGCCGAGATCCGCCGAGTGTCCCTGGTCGGGTTGCTGGTGATGGCGTCGTACCGGGCGGCCAGGCCGAGCATGCCGGACAGCACGGTGCGAGCCGTCTTCGCCGACGACGCGCCAACGTTGCTGAGCAGGGCCGCCAAGAAGCGGTCGATGCGTGCCACCGTCGCCTCCCGGATCCGCAGCTCTCCCAGACCCGGGAGGACGTGGCGGTCCAAGATGGAGCGGTAGGTGGTCGCCGTGTTCGGCGACTTCTCCCCCTGCTCCACCTCGTCCTCCACCTGCTGCATCCAGATCACTGCCAGGTCCTTCAACTTGGTTTCGCGAGTGACCTCCCCGCTCGTTGATCCCGTCCACTCGCGGAGGGCGTTGCGGAGCCGTTGAGCCGCCTTGCCCTGCGTCTTCCCCGTCCGCTCCACGGGCCGCGTCTTGCCGTCGAAGTCGCGAAACTGGGTGCGTGCCCGCCATCCCCCGCCGGGAAGCGCCGAGTACCGGATCTTCCCGTACGTGCCGATCTCCAGAGGTGGGCGAGGCATCAGGCCACCTCGTCCGCGAGCCCGTCGACCCAGGACTTCACGTCCTCGGGGCGGTAGCGGAGGTACTTCCCCACTCGCCGCCCGGCGGGGCCGTAGCCCTTGCTGCGCCACTGGTACAGCGTCGCCACCGGAACGCTCAGGTACTCGGACACGTCGTCGACGGTCCAGAGACGGCCGATCTTGCTCACGTTCTCCATGTCAGACCCCCTCTGATCAGGCAGCTTGCGGAATTGCCGAAGTTTCTGAATCGCCCGGTGGTGGCCCTGCGGCGAGGAGCGCCCGGTCGTACTCGGCCTTCCAGGTGATCCGTTCTGCGATGGCCCGCATGAGCAGGTGCGCGCGGGGTGGTGCGTCCCGGTCGCCGGGTTGGACCTTGCGCCAGATCAACCGCGAGGTGTCCTGCTCGGGTTTGACGATG
Organism: Amycolatopsis sp. NPDC006131; assembly: GCF_040614175.1. Lineage (NCBI taxonomy): Bacteria > Bacillati > Actinomycetota > Actinomycetes > Pseudonocardiales > Pseudonocardiaceae > Amycolatopsis > Amycolatopsis sp. NPDC006131. Next base: position 150,923 of record NZ_JBEXTX010000004.1, on the reverse strand, counting down.
CCAACGTTCGCGAGCATGTCCCGGACGAACGCCTTGCGGTCCGCCTTGTGGTCAGCCAGGGACTTGCCCGACCACTTCCGGGAGACCAGGACTCGCCGGCCGGGGAGCCCGAGAGTGGTCCGGCGGTGTGCCCGTCCTTTGCAGTGGCCCGGGGTCATCCTGCTGGTCGCGCCGAGCGGCTGGACCCCGTAGAGCAGCCAGACTGCGCAGCGGGGCGAGCACGGGGTGGTGGCGAGTTCGGCGTGGAGTCGGTCGTGGTGCTCCCGCTGCCGTGCCGAGGTCGCCTCGACCACCTCGCCGGTGGACTTGGTCAGGTATTTGGTCAGGTAGCCGATGTGGCGTCCGGCTTCTTCGGTGCCGCCGAGGATGCCCTTGGAGTGCACCTGCCGTCCGAACGTGACCACGTGGGCGGGTTCTTCGACCTCGTCCACCGCCTCCTCCCACGGTGTCAACGGCTCGTGCTTCTCCGGATCCACGAAGCCCTTGACCCGCGCGTCCCAGACCGGCAGCCGATCGCCGCCGTAGATCGGTTCGTCGTGCTGGGGCCACCAGACCTGGTGGTAGGTGGCCTCGGTGACCTGCCGCAGCACCTCATGCGGGATCGACCCCCGCAGGGCCGCGTGCAAATGCGGAGCGGTGCGCTTCTGCGGTTCGACGGTGGCGAAGTACTGCACGTCCCAGCCGACGACGCGGCGGAGGTTCTGCCACCACCGATCCACCAGGGACGAGAAGTGCACCGCGTCCCGCGCCGCCCGCCGGTAGTCGTACTCAGCGGGATTGACCGGGGTGCCGTCCTCCCGCACCCGACCGTAGGTGTCGCAGGTCAGCGTGACGAACATCGACGGCCGGAACTTCCCCGCGTACTCCCGGCCCACGGTGGTCTTGGCGACCTTCTTCCGAGGCAGGTTCGGTGCATCCTGCCGCCGCTTGGTCGACCGCTTCACCGGCCGCTTGCCCGGCAGATCCGGCGAGGGCAGCCGGCCGCGCATGCCGAGTTGCCGAAGTTCCTCATCGACCCCGCGGATCTCCTCCCGCAGTTCGTCGGCCTGGCCCTCCTCCCCGTGCTCGACCGCCTCCCGATACCGCGCCACCAAATCGGCGCGGAACTCCATCAACTCCTTCTGCTCAGCGGTAGGCGGGGCCGGGGTGAAGTCCGGTTCCTCCGTCAGGTGCCAGCCCTCCCGGCACTGCGCCATTCGCAACGCCTTCGCCTTCTTCGCACACGGCGCGCACACGCTCTCCACGGTCGACCCGCAGGGCACGGCGACGTAGCGGAGCTCGCCGGTGTCGGGGTCGCCGACCTCCATCGTGAACGGCCGCACGCACACCCCGTGCTTCTCCGCCGTGGCCTTCATAACCTCCGTGGACAGCGGCAGCCGCATCCGCTCAGCACGAGTGCTCACGCAGCCACCTCCCGCCGTGCCCAGCCGTGCAGGGTGGCCAGTTCCACGTCCTGCTCCACCCCGCGCGGCAGATCCGGGAACACCGCCCGCTCGTACCGAACGGCACCCCAGACGTGCACCGGAACGCCAGTCGCCATCCGACCGACCACGGTCAGATGCACGGACAGGGCATCCTCGAGCCGGATGGCGGTCACGGTCACGCCGTCGAGCGTTCGAGCCCAGCCCAGCAGCGCGGAGGCGAGCCCGTCCAAACCGACTTCGTGCAGGTGTACTGCCACGGGCTCCCGCCAGGTCGTGCACTCCACCGACAGCGGCGAGGGCACCGCATGCCGGACGAGGTGATCCCGCAGCGCATCGAGGTAGGGCACCACGTCGTGGCTGGTCATGCCGCCGCACCCCCGATCGAGGCGATGCGGTCGGTGACGAACGCTTCCAGCGCCTTCACCGTGTCGTCGGGCACCCATCCGGCCCGGACCCGCAGGGGTTCGCGCAGTCCTTCGCCCCAGACGTAGCCGACGCCGGCTTCGGTCTCGGCGATCCGGTTCGCCCACGCACCCCGCTCATACGCCTGGTCACCAAGGACCATCCCGACGTGGGACTTTGACGTGACGCGCAGGCAGATGCGGCGGGGGAACAGCTCCCGCACCGGCACTGTGTCCTTCGTCGGTTCCTGCACATAGCCGCGGACGGTGAACCCGAGCGCCCGGCCCTGCGTGGTCAGCAGCGCCACCCGCTCCACGATCTGCTCACGCGTCTTGCGGTCGGTGTACTTGGTCAAAGCCCCGACCTCGTCGAACTCAACCAGCTCCAACGGATGCTCAGCGCTGACCGCCACGTTCCGGACCCGCCCCGCGAACTCCGCCTTGCGGGCATCCATTGCGGCCACCAACTCGTCCAAGACTTCGAGCGCGTCCTTGGGCGTGACCGCGTAGCGGTGGAAGATGCCGCGCCCGTAGGCCAACTCCATGCCCTTCGGGTCGATGCCCGAGACCCGCACCAGGCCATCCCGGATCGCCGGAGCGATCGACACCAGCGGGCACCACATCATCGAGTTCTTCCCAGCCCCCGAGGCTCCGGCGACCAGGGTGTGACTTCCGGAGCCGTGCAGCGGGACGTGCCAGTCCTGCCCGTACTCGGTCCGCCCGGACCACACCCGCCGCAGATCCACCGCCCGCTCCCCGATCTCCGGGCACGGCACAGGCGCGGCGAGCAGGTTGCGCCGCTGAAAGTCGATCGACACCACGTTCGGGGCGATCTCCCGCACCTGGCACCGGCTGACCTTCCGCGCGGAGGCGAGAGCACGGGCGGCGTCGTCGAAGTCCTCCGGCTTCTGCCCCGGCACCAACCGGACCTGAACCTCATCCCACGACGGCCCGGAGCGCACCCGCTTCACTCTCGGCACCCGCACCCCGGCCGAGCGCTGCTCCCGAGACACCTTCTTGCGCCCCACCAACGTCACTGTCACGTCGACGGGGATGGCGTCGTCCTTCACGCTCAGACCGCAGGCGTGCAGCCACTCCGGCAGCTTGGGCATGTAGATCGCCCACTTCTGCCACCACGTCCGCAGCACCCGCCCCGCCCACTGGTCGTACGAGACGAGGTGGAACCACCGCCAGGACGCCAGCCCCGACGCCACCACGGTCAGGGTGACGACCAAGGACAGCCACCCGAGCCAGTAGCACCAGGCCGCCACCGCCACCACGGTCAGGCTGGTCCGCGGGTGCATCACGATCTGCGCGAGCACCCAGAACACGCCCTTGCACAGCCACCACAACGCCAGGAACACCACCGCCACCGCGGCGAGGGTTTCGGCGAGGCCAGCGAGAGCCTTGCCGAGCTTGTGCAGCACCCACACGACCACGGCCAGGGCACCACTGCCGAGCAGGAGAACTCCGAAGGTGTGCGCGTCCATCAGCGGCCACCCCCAGACGGAATGTCCAGGGGCAGCCGCCCGGCGCACGTAGCGCACTCAGTGTCCCCCGGTGCCAAACGGGCGAACTTGCGGCACGCACCACACCGCGCCGGGACGCGGTCTCTTGACGCTGGTTGTGTACGGTTGTCTATGGTCTTCAACGTCTGCTCCGTCAGGTGTGGACAGCGCAGAAGCGGGAAGGTTGGTAGCCAGGTTCCGCTTCTGCGCCTAACAACTCGGGACGTGAATCAGGGCGCACGACATCGCCGCACGAACCCTTCGCGCGTTAGCTTTCGTCCTATCCGGACTTAGAGGCCTTCGGCCGACTTCCGTTGGCAGGCCTTACAAACAAGCACTTTGTCTCGCATCACTCGTTGCCGTCCTCCGCAGATCCAGCACCGACGCCGGATGAACCAGCGGCGTCGGGAGCGCGATAGCCTCGGCGACACCACCATCACCTCCCCTCGTGGTCGTGGGTGGGATGGCACGGGGACGAGCGGGACGGTCACACTCCTTCACTCGTCCCCGTGCCGGGCTCAGGAATGCCGCCGGTCCGTCACGAACGTGCCCTTGGACGGAATCGTGATGACCAGGCCGCGCTTGCGCAGGATCTCGATCGCGTGCCGGGCGGTGCCGAGCGAGACGCCGTACTCCTTGGCGAACTCCCGCTCGCTCGCCAGCGGCGTGTGCGGAGGCAGCTCCCCCGCCTCGATCCGCGCCGCCACGTGGTTCGCGACGTTCTCGTACATGTAGCCCGGCGGCCCCGGCTCCTCGTTGAGCCGAAATTTGGGCGGCTTGGTGTCGTGGCAGGTCATCGTGACCACACCCGTCACGCGGCCTTGGCCGACTCAGCCGGCCCGCCCTGCGACTTGCTCCGGCCGCCACCCGCGTTGACCGCCTTGAACCCGGACGCCCGGAACACGTACGACTGGTACTTGAACTCGCCGTTGCCAGCCACGCGCGGCTCCGCGGTCAAGCCCTCCAGCTCGACCGGCCGCATCCCCGGCAGCACCTCACCCGTGGTCGGCACCGGCTGGACATCGGCCAGCAACGTCACCTCGAACGAAGCCCGCTTCGCGTTCGGCTCCGACGGGTCGGTCACCGTGACCTTCCACTGCCGCTTACCGGTGATCTCGTCCACCCGCTGCCGAGCCGGACGACCCGCCGCCCGGTCCTCCCGCGACTGGTACTCGTTGTCCGGCGACACCTCGCCCACCATCACCAGACCCTGCGGAAACGCCTCATCGAACTCGACCGGGAACCGATGCCCCCTGCTGATCGCCATCTCTTCGAACTCCTCGTGTCGTGGCCGTCGCGGCCGGTTTAGGCCCCTAAACACGCGCTCCATAGTGCGCCCTGCCGTGTCTAGGGGGTCTAAACAGCAATGTACCGGCCCCTGACGGAGTGCGTCAAGGGGGTCTAAACTCCGACCTTGTGAGCACCGAGGACTTCGACAGCGTCCGGCGCGACCCCGACCCGATCCGGCGGGGCAAGCGCGCAACCGAGCTGCTCACGACCTACCAGCAACGGGCGACCGAGCTGGCGCGGCTCCGGAAGGCCGCGATCGAGGAAGCGCACCGTGAGCTGGGCATGAGCTACACCGAGATTGCCGGAGCGCTCGGCATCACCAAGGGCCGGATCACCCAGATCCGCAGCACCGCCCCGGCCGCCGAGCGCGCGTTCTTCGGGGTCGGTCCGGTGAGCATCGGCGTGCCGTATCGGTACCAGACGACGGACCGTGAGCGCCCGCTGATCGCGGCGGAGGACGCCGAGACCGCCAACCAGCTCGAAGCCCTGTTGACCGCGCTCTCCCTTGCGACCTCCCGCTACCAGATCGAGCCGGATCGGACCGAGCCGCCGGCCGGAGACACGATCGTCGTATGCGGTCCGAAGTCCGCTCCCATCGGCGCTGACCTGCTGTCCCGTGATCCCGCCTTGACGATGATCGAGGACGGCAGCCGGTGGTGGATCGAGCAGCGCGAGGACGGCACACGGATCGGCTCACCGAGCGACGAGCCAACGCCGCAGTCCGCCGACGTGGCGTATGTGGCCCGGCACATGATCGACAACCGTGTGATCATCCACATCGCGGGTATCCACGGAATCGGATCACTCGGCGCGACGCACTACCTCCGAGCGCATCTCGCCGACGTGTTCCGGCAGGTCGGACAGCAGCCGATGTCGCTGGTCATCCGAGCGACCTACGACGGGCTCACCATCACCGACAGCGAACTTGCCGCAGGACCCTACGTTTGGTGAACACATGCGAGTCACAACCGCGCAGCTCCCGCCGATGGAGGAGAGCGCCGACAAGATCTTCGTGACCCCGCACGCGGTCATCCTCCTCGACGGTGCATCCGCCTTCGTCCCGGTGCCCGTCCCAGCCTCCGCCTACGCCGACTACCTCGGCCGCTTCCTCGCCGACGCCCTCACGGGTGATCCGGCCGCCGACCTGCAAGAGATCCTCGCCGAAGGCATCAAGGCCACCGCGGCCCACTACGACCTCAAGGCAGGGGAGTCCCCATCGAGCACGGTCACGATCGCCCGCGAACGCGACGAGCACCTTGACCTGCTCCTCCTCGGCGACAACACGGTGATCCTCCCCGGTGGCGAGATCCTGACCGACGACCGCTTAGACCGCCTGGACCTCGAACCCCGCCGCAAGTACCGCGAACGCCTCGCCGCCGGCCACGGCTTCGACGAGGAACATCGTGCACTGCTGCGCGAGCTACAGAACCAACAGACCCAATACCGTAACCGGCCCGACGGTTACTGGATCGCCGAGGCCGATCCTTCAGCCGCTCACCACGCGATTCTCAAAGAGTACCTGATCGAAACAGTACCGTGGGTCATTATGATGTCGGACGGCGCCTACAACACCTTGACCCATCTTAAAACCAATATTTTGGACTATTTGACCGACGGCGAAAAGCTTGAACGTTTACTCAATATAGGCCAGACCTGGGAAGGCAACTTGGATCCGGAGGCGCGGGCCCTACCGCGCGCCAAGCGTCATGACGATAAGTCGCTCGCCTACGTCCAAGTAGGCCAGCATGAATGAAACTTGCATCGCTCAGTCAAATTCGTCAGGATCCACCTGCTCAGTAACGTCAATCTGCTTATCAAGAAGATCCTCAGCTAAGCGTTCTGGATCAGTTCTATGAAGCATCGATATGACTATTTCCCGGTCGCTCTCGTTCGCCAAATCGAGTTCAACGACAATATTGCGACGCAAACTTACTCTATTTTCACGCCGCAAAACGCCGCGATTCAAACGTCTATACAGGTACTTGGCGATGCGCGCCTTGAAATTAGGTAGCTCTCCAGCTTCCCAGTATCGCGCGACGCCAAAAGTTGCTTCGGTTAGCAGAACGTCAGCAGGCAACTGCACGCACTCGGGCAGATCCGCTCGACCGACAATTTTTATTGCCTGAACAAAAAGCCGCTCAGCCAGCAGTCGAGCACAGTATCTGCGTTCTTCGGGAGACTGTTCATTCTCGGCAGCAGGATCAAAGGGTATGAGATAGAGCGGTCGGACTTCTTCTTGTGCTCCTTCGACCACCAAGACACGTGAGCATAGACCGGCCGGAGAATCTTCGGCACCAAGGTCTTCGATGCTCAACTCCGCCCAAAGCCCACGATTGTCAATACTCAGGCCTATAGTTCCGGATTTGGCAACCCCGGCGTCATGTGACGCAATCTCTGCCGATAGCTGCTTGAGGGTAGCACGCTGCTTATCGACATCGCTCGAGTCGACAACATACACAACGTAGGCGTTCCCAGCAGCACCGAGAGAGGCACTCGAGTCCGAACACGCGAGTAGTAGCTTTCTTCCTTGTTGCGCAGTCGTGGAAGTAGCTGAAAAACTTTGCGCCTTACATTCGAGCACGAGGTGATCGCCAGAATCGGGATGACGTAAGATGACATCCGGCTCAGGTCCGGCGGCGCTTAATCCCATTTTCTGAAGAACTTCTCGAGCCGAAGCCGAGAATGCTAACTTCCTTCCCAAGCCACGCAATGTATACCCGTGAGCATGGTATGCCGGACGCGCTCCGGGTCCTACCCCGGGAGACTTCCGCACCAACCACAAGCAGGAATTCACTTGAAACACTGGATCTCGCGTCAATGCCGATCCGTTACCCAATGCCTGCCAACTTTCCTGCCCCAGGAAGGAGCGACGCGTACTCGACATCCCCAACATATGCCACAACGCGCGGGTCGACCATGCGTTGAACATTGGACACTAGACGATTGATCGTGTTTCCACAAGTACCCTCAGGCAGGACGGCAATAAGACGCTCAGGAGTGATCTCGAGCAGCAGGGGTTGCCACAAATGCTGATCTATCGCGTTCGCATGAACCTTACGCGCGCTTAGCCACGTGGCGTAACCGCTGATTCTGAATCGATTTCTCCGATTGTTAAACAGGTTAATCATCCATCGCTTGAAGACCTCGTCGGCAAGCGGTTCGTTGAAGACTAGCTCAGCTACCGCCCCATTGAGAAGGAGTCCGTCTTGCGAAGTCGCCTGCCCGGCCACCCATAAGCTTTCCTCAACCTTCTGGGTCAAATTCGCATACAAGTCGACGACGTGAAGCAGCGCACTTCGGTGATCGAGAAACGAGCCACTTCGATTGGTAACCTTGCCGTCATAGTACAGCTCGTGGCCACCGCCGGCCGGAGAGGGGATCCGCAAATTTGTGACCGAGGCGAGCGGCGCGTAAGAGCTACTCAAAGGACCGAGTTGTGCGGCTATCGTATCAAGTCGATCCACCATAGTGAACCGAGAAGCGCGGCGCTCATTCTCAAAATTGAGCTCGTCTTTAGCGTCGCCAGCAGACTCGAATACAGATTCGTGCTCGAAGGTGATCTTGCCGTAGCGTCTTCCGCTATTTACTTCTCGCACATGAGACCAAAGTGACATGAAGCTCTCAGAGGAAATCCACAGATGGTCAAGGAGTGGATTTGACGCAACCATTTTCCGCACAAAGTTGTCGGAGGATGCGGAAGGCAGGAGGGTGTATAAGGCTAGGTACCGGCCACTAAAGGACTCGAGAACAGCCAAACCATTGCCGTGCTCGTCAACGAGCCTGTGTACAGCCTTGTCCTCGCTTACAGTCTCGCAGCGGTACCCACTCCGCGCTATAATCGCGGAGAGTGAAGGCTGCTCGCCGCCGACAGTCTCTAACAGGTACGACTTCTGCAGGCCAGCTGGCAGCGATCTCTTATCAAGATTCTTAGGCACTGCGCTAGCGAGGCCGTCGAAGAAGTCAAAGTAGTCTTCACGCGCGCTCAGGAAGGGGATGTGTGCGGTCTTCGGCACGTACATGCGCTACCCCTCCCTCGATCTCAACTAGGTCCTGTGCTCTAAGTTACAATGCTCCGCTCCATCGTAGCTAGCATCGAGGTAGACCGCCGTAACGTTTCACTCGTCTGCCGCTCACCCTGAGTGACCAGCGCGTTTGGTCTCTGCCGTGAGCCGCACCGACTCCTGTAATCGCTGCCGAACTTAGCTCTATGGGATCAAGGCGGCGCGCAAGCGCGCCGCAGGCCGCTCGGCCTGCCGCTCCGCTTCGGCCGGCGGCCGCCCAACGCCTATCGATCCCACGTGCTATCCGCCACCACTCCTACTCCTTCACACAAGGCGACTCCTGCTTACAAGAGCCGCCAGGGCAGATGAACCGTCGCTCGGCCCGCCCGCACGGTGCTGGCGCTCCGCTTCGATCCACCGGAGCTTCCCGTACAGGATTCGCGTGAGAGGTGGCAGAGCCGCCCAACGCTCGAGGATGCCGGCATCGGTCAAGCTCGGGTTACTCGCTACCCAAGCAGCAAGGTCTGCAGGCGGTGAGAACCTCTGTTCTGAGAAGTCAATCCCGGTGAGCAGCCCCTTCACGGCCTCCACACAGGCCGAAATCGGCCAGGACTCAAACCTGATCCGGTCCTTGAGGTCGTGACAATCGAGACAAGCCGCCACTATTTCGGTACCCCGGGCTACCTTCGGCACCGGGAAGTGGTCATGCTCATGACGGTCGTCCAGGGCTTCGTCACAGTAGAAGCACATCGAACACGAGCACTTGCGCACCTTGACCAGGCGACGTACTTCCCTGGGATCCATGTCCCCTCATCCACCGCCCCGGGCAGGCACTTCAACCCCGCTGACGACGTTATCTGCGGACGACTGGTTGAGCGTTACATCGCGCGCCCGCCAGCCTCCGGCGGTCAGGGCTCCGCCCTGGACCCGGCACCGCTTCAGAGATCAGGGGAAGGCCCCGGTGATCTCCTCGCAGCGCGCCCGAGGGCAGCCAGACCGGCCGGCACCGGTCAAGGGCGCTCCGCGGCCTCCGGCAGACCCTTGACCGGCACCACCCGGCCCGGCAGGGATGAACCCGCGCCGCGAGGAGATCACCTCAGTAGGACCGGTCACGCTAGAATTGACGATGTTGGTGGGCTGAGCCCGGCGGCAAGCTGGGTCTCGGCGCTGCTCGCTGTTCTGTTGGTCCTGAACATCGCTTCCAACCTCGACCTCCGCAAGCTCGCGAGGAAGGCGGTCAAGCGTATGAAGAAGATCATCAAGAAGTGCGCAGCCGGGTTGCCCGCTGCGGTGATTGGTGTCCTGCACCTCCTCACGGCAGCGTCGAGCTGAGTCCACCAGCGCACTCCCGGGCCAAGATCATCTCCCCACTTTTTCCCCACGAAACGACAGCAGACGCCGACAAGAAGCCCGAGATGGCGAGCGTTTGCACTCGCGATCCGGGCAGCTCATCACCACTGTCGGCAACCAACGGCAGACAACCCGCCGAGTGGTCAACTACTCCGTAGGTTCTGGGTTCGAGCCCCAGGCGCCCCACTCTTTCGCCTGGTCAGCGGGGTTGTAGCGGGTTTCTGTTGATCGGGACGGAGCCATGCGCCGCGGCGTGCGGACCATGAAGTCGAACGCGTCCGCCGGGCCGTCCTCGGCGGCACGGGTGAAGACAACGACTACCCCCTGGCCCCGGCACCGTTCGAAGAAGAGGACCCAATCCCCAGCTACAAGAAGGTGGTCTGGCACCACGACCACCCTGACGAACCGGTTCTCCTCTACAGCGAGACCGGCGACGACGGCTACGAGAGCCGCAAGGTCGACCTGTACCGCGACGGCCGCCAGGACTACGCAGATGAGTCGACTTCCATCGGCACGACGTTTCTGGGCCAGGAGCCGGAACCGCCGCTCGAAGAGATCGCGGCCGATGCGGACTTCACGTTGTTCGTCATCGACGCCGAGGAGTTCGAAGCTGTCTGGCGCAGCGCGCTGCGGTCACACCGGCACCAGGTGAGCAGCGAGGAGGTCCGCGGGTGGGTCTTCGAGACCAACGTTCACAAGTCGCTGGAGCACCTGTCGTCGTGCAGGCGGTCGAAGAGGCGCTTCCGGCAACGGACGCCGAGCGAGCAGGCGGGTGATACGACTACCCACTGGCCGGGCAAATCTCAATTGGTCCGTGTCCCTCGCCGCTGATCCTGGTGCCAGCCCGTCTTAGCCCGGGTCGTGGGCGAGATCGAAGAGATCGCGGCCGATGCGGTCTTCGCGCTGTTCGTGAGCGGGGTCCGCGCGCCAGCCGCTTGCCGCCGCCTCTACCGCGGCGTCAGAATTTTCCGATGAGCCCGGTCCAGTCGCTGATCGACGATCTGCTCCTGATCCTGCGCAGCGGCGAGCACGACACCTCCTGGACCCGCTACGAATCCGTCGGCCAACTGATCGACGAGTTGGAGCGGCTTCGTGCGCGGGGCGATGACGCGGCGGGGGAGGTTCGGCGCTTGTGCCTGCCCACCGGCGTCATCGACGAGATCGCCGTCTCCAGCGGCTGGTCCGAGGCCTGGCTGCGGCTCACCACCGGCAAGCACCGGGACGTCCTCTCCCCCCAGCACGGGTAACGGCCGTCCTCAAGGGACGGTCGCGAACCTCAGGCGCGCAGCGCGGACACCGCCGCCGCGAACATCGTCGCCTTGATCGTGCCCAGCGTGCCCGGGTCCTTGCCGGCCAGGGGGCGCACCCTCGCCACCGCCCGGTCACGCAGCTCGGCCTCGCTCGCCGTGTCGTCCACCAGCCCGAGCTCGCGCGCGTCCGGGCCGCCGAAGCGGGTTCCCGTGGTCATCGACGCGATCGCGGCGGCCGGGGTCAGCTTGGCCTGGATCAACGCCGTCATGCCGGGGGTGAACGGGATGTTGATGTCGGCCTCCGGGAAGCAGAAGAAGCCCCGGTCGGCGCGCATGATCCGGAAATCGTGCGCCATGGCGAGCATCGCGCCCGCCCCGAACGCGTGGCCGTTCACCGCCGCGATCGTGGGCACCGGCAGCGTCAGCACGCGCGCGAGGAGGTCCTGCACGTCGGCGACGTAGCTCTGCGCCTGGTCGCCGTGCGCGGAGAGCCAGTCCAGGTCGAGGCCGTTCGAGTAGAACTTGCCGGTCCCGATCGTCACCAGCGCGGACGCACTCCCGGTGACCGTGTCGAGCGCGGTGTGCACGCCCTTCAGCCAGTCCGGCGCGAACCGGTTCTCGTCGGCGCCCAGGTCGAGCGCGTACACCGGGTCTTCGAAATGCAGCACGATCATCCCTTCGGTCGAAGTGGCACAGCGAGAACGGCCCGCACGGCGGCGGCCAGCCGGTCCCGGTGGTCGGCGCTGGTGTCCAGCTCCCGCCGGAAGAACGCGGTCGGCAAGTCGACCACGCACGTCGTCATCACCCCGACCGCCGCCGCGTCCCGCCGGTCCCACATCGCCCGCGACAGCCGGACCAGCAACGCCACCACGCGCTTGTCCAGTGCGAACAGGGCATCGGCGAGTTCGGTCGGCAGACCGGGGCCAAGCAGCTGGTCCTTGTCGACGGTCAGCAGCATCCGCGCCGCGTGCGGGCGCCGCTCGGCGAACACGGCCGGGGCGTCGGCGGCCGCGACCACCGCGTCCTCGGGCGACACGGCGTCGGCGAGTTCCGACTGCAGGTCCAGGAAGTCCGTCGCCGCCCGCAGCCACACCCGGCCGAGCAACGCCGCGATCGAGCCGAACGCGTGGTAGATCGCCCCGTTCGACACGCCGGCGGCGCTCGCCAGGCTGCGCACCGACACCGCGCCGTCCTCCGCGACCAGTCGCTCGGCGGTGTCGAGCAGCCGGTCGAGGTCGTGCACACGTGGCCGGGGCATGACCGGACAGTAACAGAGCACCTGCTCTAAAACTAGCGGCAGCGGTCACAGCGCGGCTCGGGGTGCCAAGCGTCGGCCTGCGCGTCGAGTTCGCGGCGGACCTGCCACCGCGGCTTGAGGTTCCCGGACGCGTCATGCCGCAGCGTGCCGAACACGCGCATTTCCCGCCGCCGCCGTCCGCACCGGGGACACCGCACGCGCCGGAACACGCGGCGGCTCACCGTGTCGCTCCGGCGCCATCTCGACATGTCGCCCCTTCCCGACCCGGAAGTCGGACGGCTCGGCGGACCCGTTACCCCACCCGGTAAAAGGTTTGGCCGACAAGGACATGGAGGCTATGCAGGCCAACCGGGCCATGGGCCGCGCGGCCCCGGCGGGTCACCCAATACGGTGACGATCATGACTGCACGCCGACGTACGGTGGGCTCGGGTGAACTCGCGGCCGAGCTGGGCCTGTCCCGGCGGTCGATCAGCCGTTACGCCGAGCGCGGCTGGATCCGGCCGGTGCTCGTCACTCCCGGCGGCCAGTACCGCTGGGACGTCGAGGACGTGCGCAAACAGCTCGACGCGCTACGTGAACGCAGGCCGGGCCGGGAGAGCTCGTCCGGTTAGGACGGTCCGCCCACCGCCGTTGTAAGCGCTTTCCACCGCCGTACCGAGCAGAACCACGCCCGCCGCGCGACGATGATCCCCGGACACGACGCGGGAGGTGCGGATGCCGGAGTGGCTCGAAGCCGGGGTGTGGGGCCTGGTCGGTGGGGCGGCGCTCGTGATCGGCGCCGCGGTGGCGTGGTTCGCGCGCGTACCGTCGCGGGTGGTCGCCTGGATCATGGCCTTCGGGGCCGGGGTGCTGATCTCGGCGCTCGCCTTCGACCTGGTGGACGAGGCCGAACGCACCGGCGGCCTGCTCCCGACGGCGTTCGGGTTCCTCGGCGGGGCCGTGGCGTACGTGCTGGCGAACGTCGCGCTGGCCCGGCGCGGCGCGCGGCACCGGAAGCGGTCGCACGGCCGGCAGCCCTCGGAGGACGAGGTGCGGGGCAGCGGCAGCGCGATCGCCATCGGGGCGCTGCTGGACGGGGTGCCGGAGTCGGTCGTGCTGGGGCTGTCGCTGCTCGGCGGTGGCGGGATCGGCGTGTCCGTGCTGGCCGCGGTGTTCATCTCGAACGTGCCGGAGGGGTTGTCGAGCGCGGCCGGCATGAAGCAGGCGGGCCGGAGCGCGCGGTACGTGTTCGGGGTGTGGGGCGGCATCGCGCTGGCCAGTGGCGCCGCCGCACTGCTGGGGAACCTGCTCCTCGGCGGCGCGGCGCCGGAGACCATCGCGGTGATCACGGCGGTGGCGGCAGGCGCGATCCTGGCGATGATCGCGGACACGATGGTGCCGGAGGCGTTCGAGGAGGCGCAGCTGGTGACGGGCCTGATCACGGCGGCCGGGTTCCTGACGGCCTTCGCCCTGGAACGGGCGGCCTGATCGCGCCAGGATCGGATCATGACCGAGGCCTGGACCCGCGGCGGCTACTACGTGCAGACCAGCGCGGACGTGGAAACCGCGACCCGCATCGCGCGAGCCGTGCTCGGTCACGAGCCCGAAGTGCGCCGGACGAACCTGCGCGTCGGTTTTCTGCAGGCCGATGCCGACCAGAACCTGCTCGCGCCGGTCTGGTTCACCTGCCGCGCGGAGGTGGACCTCGGCTACCGGCGCCGGGAAGCCGGGAAGATCACCTGGGCACTGCGACGGCGCCTGCACCACGCCCGCCGGCGCTACTCCGCCCCGCTCCGGTTCCGGGTGTGACTGCGGCCCTCGCCACACGGGAGAAGTGTTAGCAGCGGCCGCTGTAGCCATCGACACAAGGACAGCTCGCTGACCCGCCGGTAGCGTGGTGACGCGCCTGGGCGAGTGCCCAGAAATGCAGGTCTTGGCCCCGACCGGCCCAGGCCTCAAGCACGTCCCACCGCCGGGACCCGTTCGGGACTACCCCGGCTCCTTCGGAAGGAAACACCCTTGCGGCGAGAAATGCCGCCGATGATCCGCGCGCTCGGAAACCACAACTACCGCCTGTGGGCGACCGCCGACTTCGTCTCGGTGACCGGTACGTGGATGCAGGTACTCGGCCTCAACTGGGTCGTCATGGCCCGCACCGGCTCGGCCACCTCGGTCGGTCTGTCGGTCCTCCTCTCGACTCTCCCGGCGCTGCTCATCGGCCCCTGGGCGGGCGCGATCGCCGACCGGTTCCCGCCCCGGCGGATCATCCTCGCCGGCCAGACCACCCACCTGGTCATCGCGCTGCTGCTGGCGTTCATGGTGTGGCAGGACATGCCGCTGGCCACCATCTACGGCCTCACCGCCATCGCCGGCATGGTCGGCGCCTTCGAATCCCCCGCGCTGGGCCGGTTCGCGGGCCAGGTCGTCCCCCGCCACGACCTCGGCAACGCGCTCGCCCTCGGCAGCATCATCAACTCCGCCGGGCGCGTGCTCGGCATGAGCCTGGCCGGCGTGCTCGCCGCCGCGGTCGGGGACGCGCTCCTGTTCGTGCTCAACGCGGCCAGCTTCGTCGCCGTCATCGTCACCGTCCTGGTGATCCGCACGGCCGAACTGCACCCGCTCGCCGTCGCCAAGGCCGAACGCGCCGGGGTCCGCGCCGGCGTGGCCTACGTGCGCCGCAGCCACGTGCTGATCGTCCTGTTCACGCTCGGTTTCGTGCTGTCCGGCCTCGGCCGCAACTACCAGGTCACCATGGCCGCCATGGCCCAAGGGCCGCTGAACTCGGGCGCCGCGGGCTACGGGCTGCTGTCGTCCGTGTTCGCCGTCGGCACGGTGATCGGCGGGATCATCGCGGCCCGCGTGCGGGAGCTCACCGTCCCGCTCCTGCTCGGCGCCGCCGCGGTCACGAGCTTCCTGCAGACCGTCAGCGGTTTCCTGCCCGGCATGCTCGGCTTCGGCGCGGTGATCCTGCCGATCGCGGCAGGCGCGGTCCTCATCGACACCGCGAAGAGCACCCGGCTGCAGCTCGACTCGGCCGAGGACATGCGCGGCCGCGTGCTCTCGATCGACGGCGCGATCGCCGCGGCCGCGGGCGCGACCGGCGCCCCGCTGCTCGGCTGGATGTGCGAGCTGCTCGGCGCGAGCGAGGCCCTGCTGGTCGCGGGTGTGGTCACCCTCGCCGCCACCGGTGCGGCGACGCTCGCGCTGCAGCGGGCGCGCCGCCGGGTCGTCGAACCCGTGCTCGCCGCCTCAGCGGCGTGACCCGGTCAGCTCGTCGGGGCTGACGATCGCCGGGGAGCCCTGCAACGGCCGGCCCGCCGACTCCCGCGTCAGGTGGATGCAGATCGCGCCGACGACACCGGCCGCGATCAGGTAGTACGCGGGCCAGTTCAGGTCGCCGGTGCCGGCCACCAGGGCTCCCATCACGGTCGACGTGGTGCCGCCGAACAGCGACACCGAGATGTTGAACGCGATCGACAGCGCTCCGGCGCGGATGTGCGTCGGGAACATCGCGGGCAGCGTCGCGGGCAGCGTGCTGGAGAAGCACACCAGCGTCAGGCCCATCACGGCCAGCCCGGCGAACGTCGCGACGTCCCCGCCGACGCGGAGCAGCAGCACGGCGGGCAACGACAACACGACCAGCCCGAGACAGCCCGCCATCACGATCCGGCGGCGCCCGAACCGGTCCGACAGCCGCCCGAGGAACGTGACCACCACCATCAGCAGCACGAGCACCACGATCTGCAGCACCTGCGCCGCGGTCTCCCCGACCCCGTCCTCGCCGTGGCCGGGCAGCGTGTCGGTCAGGTAGGTCGGCATGTAGCTGGTGAGCATGTAGTTCGTGACGTTCCAGGCGAGCACCAGCCCGGCGCACAGCAGCATCGCGGGCCAGTAGCGGCTGAAGATCGTGCGGAACTCCTGCCCGGCCGACCCGCGCTGCTTCCCCTCGCCGGAGACGTAGTTCGCGAACGCCGGGGTCTCCTCCAGCCGCAGCCGCAGGTAGAGGCCGACCAGGCCGATGGGCAGCGCGATCAGGAACGGGATCCGCCAGCCCCAGCTCAGCAGCTGGTCCTCGGTGAGCACCGCGGTCAGCACGGTCGCGATCGTCGCGCCGAACGCATACCCGGTCAGGGTGCCGAATTCGAGCCAGCTGCCCAGGAACCCGCGGCGGCGGTCCGGCGCGTACTCGGCGATGAACGTCATGGCGCTGCCGTACTCGCCGCCCGTCGAGACTCCCTGGAGCAGCCGGGCGAACAGCACCAGCAGCGGCGCGGCGATGCCGATCGCCTCGTACCCGGGCACCACGCCGATCGCGAACGTGCCCAGCGCCATCAGCACGACGGTCAGCGACAGCACGCGCTTGCGGCCGATGCGGTCGGACAGCGGCCCGAAGAACAACCCGCCGAACGGCCGGATCAGGAACGACACCGCGAACAAGCCGAAGGTGGCGATCGTCGCGACCGGACCGGACAGGTCGGTGAAGAAGACCTTGCTGATCGTCGTGGTGAGGTAGCCGTAGACGCCGAAGTCGTACCACTCGGTGATGTTGCCGATCGCCGCCGCGCCGACCGCCCGCTTGACCACCGCCGGATCAGCGACGCTCACGTTTTGGTCTGGCACCGTCGCCGCGTACCCGTGGTCTGGACCGGGAAAACCACCCGGTCCAGGGGATCCGCGATGAGCCGCACCACACGCGAAGCGGCCGTACCCCGAGCGGTCGAACCCACCGCCACCCGGATTGACCTGCGCTGATCCGGGTATCCGCCGGTGCAGACCAGTCGACGGCGACCCAGGGGCGGCCCATGTTGAGCCGGAACGAGCAACAGCAGCTCAGGGCGATCGAGCAGTGGTTCGAGATCAGCGATCCCGAGCTGACCAGAGCGCTGCGCGAGGGCCGGTTCCACCACCTCGGCCGGTTCCGCAGGCTGGGGTGCCTGGCGTTGATGACGTTCGGCGCGCTCCTGATCGGGCTGGGCGCGGTGACCGCGAACGTGTTCCTGTTGTTCGTCGGCATCCTCGCCCTGACCACGGGCGTGTGCCTGCGGATCGGCGCGCTGCGGCCGTGACGGCGGGGCGGACGCCCGCCCCGCCGCCCGCTGGTCAGGCGAGCATCGCCTGCATTTCGGCGATCTCCGCCTGCTGGCTGTCGATGATCCGCTGGGCCAGTGCCTTCGCGTCGGCGTTCGAGCCCGCCGCCAGCTCGGTCCGCGCCATCTCGATCGCGCCCTGGTGGTGCTCGATCATCATCCGCAGGAACTGCCGGTCGAACTCGGCGCCGGTGGCGTGCTCGAGCGCGGCCATGTCGTCGTGGCCCATCTCGCCCGGCATCGAGTGGTCCAT
Source organism: Amycolatopsis sp. NPDC006131 (assembly GCF_040614175.1). Classification (NCBI taxonomy): domain Bacteria; kingdom Bacillati; phylum Actinomycetota; class Actinomycetes; order Pseudonocardiales; family Pseudonocardiaceae; genus Amycolatopsis; species Amycolatopsis sp. NPDC006131. The sequence goes on along the minus strand of NZ_JBEXTX010000004.1, from coordinate 133,121 downwards.
CGGCGTGGCCGGCGCGCCCCACTGGGTGAGCCAGCCGCGCATCTGCTGGATCTCCGGGTCCTGCGCCCGCTGGATGCGGGCGGCGAGGTCGAGCACGCGCTGGTCGGTGCTGCGGCCGGGCGCCAGCTCCGCCATCGCGAGCGCACCTTCGTGGTGCGGGATCATCATCCGGGCGAAGTCGACGTCGGCCTGGTTGTGACCGGCCTGCTGCTCGGCCGCGGTCGTGGTGGTGCCGTGGGACTCGTGCGGCTGGGTCCCGCAACCGGTCAGGAGGGTGGCGGCCAGCAGCAGGCCGCCCATGGTCTTGCGCATGGGTAAGGAAACCTCTCATGTGTTTGCTACTGCGAATTCGGCGGACGAGCGCCGATCACAGCCGCAGCACGCAGAGGCCGGCGAGCACCGCGCGACCGGACGGCCGGTCCGGCGCCCGCGAGCGGGGACGGCCGGCGGGGCGACGGGCGAGCGGCGGGTTCCGCACCGCGCGCAGCACCGTCCACAGGCCGAGCAGCACCCCGGCCAGCAGCACGGCGAGGCACAGGTGCAGCACGTCGTGCGTCATGCCGTGGCCGTGGTCGCCGTCGGGTTGCCCGGTGTGGGCGACCACGGTCACGACCGCGCTCTCCGGGTGGTCCGCTCCGGCGATGTGGTGCATGCCGACCAGGCCGAACGCGAGCAGGCACAGCAGCACCGCTCGTCGCCAGCCGGTCACCGTCACGCGATCAGGATATGCCGAGCGGTGGATCGGGCGGCGGCATCGGGGGCTCCGGCGGGGTCGGCGGCACCGGCGGTTCGGGCGGTGGCGGCGGCACCGGATCGGGACCCGGCCCGGGCGGGATGGGCTCGGGACCGGGAGGCACGGGGTGCACCATGGCGTCCTCCCTGGGTCGTTGTCGACATGCCCGGTATACCCGGTTCCGGATCGCGGCGCACGTCGTCGATCTGCGCCTAGACTGGTCACATGCGGCGGCACCGGCCGGTAGTCGAAGTGCCCGACGTCGTTGGCCTCGGCGCGGACGACGCGTGCTCGATCGTGCGCCGCGCCGGGCTGGTCCCCGCCGGGCCCGAGGGCATGCCCGCACCCGAGGAGGGCGTGGTCGTCGCACAGGCGCCCATCGGCACGGCTGGCGCCGAGCAGGGCGCCACGGTCGTCCTGATCACCCAGCACGGCCGCCGCCCGTCGGACGACCCGATCACGCCGCCGCCGACCGAAGAGGCCGACACCCTCCAGCCTGCCTGATCGGGCAGCCGCCCCTTCCCGGCCGTCCCGCGACCGGACAACGCCTGTCAGCACTTCACCTGATGAGCCTATTGTCCGTTACCGCGCGCGCCACTCACATTGGTATAGACCATCCACTCGATCGGATGAAAGGGTCTGCCGATGCTGAGTCGCCGGAGCTTCCTCCTCGCCGCGAGCGCCGGAGCGGTGGCGCTCTCCGTCAGACCGGCGAGCGCGGCCACCGCGCTGCCCCTGACGATCGTCAACGACAGCGGCGAGTTCGCGAACACCTCGATCTGGTGCTACCTGGTCGGCACCGACAGCGCGGGCAACCAGTTCCGGGTCCGCGCGGACGGGTCCATCGCGCCGGTTTCGTTGTCCGACAACGGTTCTGACGGGTTCACCGACTACGCGATCCCGCTGAACGCCGGCGGCGCCACCACGATCAACGTGCCGCCGATGTCCGGGCGCCTGTACTTCGCGCTGGGGCAGAAGCTCAAGTTCAAGGCCGTCACCGACGGCGCCGGCCGCCCGGCGCTGCAGTACCCGGCGGGGTGGGTGGCGAGCGACCCGAACTACCGGATCCTGCACGACTTCGTCGAGTTCACGCTCGACGACCTGGGCATGCACTGCAACACCACCATGGTCGACCAGTTCAGCGTGCCGCTGTCGATCCAGCTCACCGGCGCCGCGTCACAGAGCACCGGCACGCTCAAGGCGGGCGGCCGGGCGCAGATCTTCGACCAGATCCGGGCGCAGCCGGACTTCGCGAACCTGGTGGTGGACGACCTGCGGGTGATCGCGCCCGGTCACGGCCTGGACGCCGGCCGGTTCTCCGCCACCTACTTCGACAGCTACACCGACGCGGTGTGGGCCAAGTACGCGGGCACGGACCTGCGGCTGGACACCGGATCCGCGGTCTTCACCGGGCGCGTCGGGTCCGACGGCAACCTCGTCGTCCGGGACGGCTCCGGCCGCACCGCGTCGCCGATCCGGCGACCGTCCACACGGGACATCCTGTTCTGCGACGGCGCGCTGGCCGCGCCGAACGACGGGCTCACCGGCCCGGTCGCGGCACTGCTCGGCGCCGCGCTGAACCGCTCGACGCTGCTGGACAACCCGAACCAGCCGGTCTCCGACCCCGGCGCGTTCTACCGCGCGGCGGTGACCAACCACTACGCCCGGATCATGCACACCGCCACCGCGGACGGGCGGGCGTACGGCTTCGCGTTCGACGACGTCGGCGGGTTCGCCTCCTACATCGAAGACCCCGCCCCGCGGTCCTGCACCGTCACCCTCACCCCGTTCTAGGAAAGGCTCGCACATGAAACGACTGATCGTGCTCGTGCTCGCCGGACTCCTCGTCGCGCTCGGCTGGACGCCCGCGCAGGCCGCGTTGCCGTCCAAGCAGCTCACCGGCTACTGGCAGAACTTCGTGAACTCGGCGCAGCCGCTGAAGCTGTCGCAGGTGCCCGACGCCTACGACGTCATCGTGCTCGCCTTCGCCAACGCCGACCCCGCCACGCCCGGCGCGGTGACCTTCGGCGTGGACCCGGACTTGTCGAACGCGCTCGGCGGCTACTCCGACGCCGACCTGAAGGCCGACATCGCCGCCAAGAAGGCGGCGGGCAAGTCGATCGTGCTGTCGATCGGCGGCGAGCGGGGCAACATCGACCTGAGCAGCGCCGACCGGGTGAGCGCTTTCGTCGACTCGTTCACCCGCGTCGCGACCGAGTTCGGCGTCCAGGGCATCGACATCGACCTGGAGGGCACCTTCGACGCGGCGAACACCGCGAGCGCGGTGACCCAGGTGCACGACCGCATGGGCGACGGCTTCCTGGTCACGATGGCGCCGCAGACGCTCGACGTGCAGCCCGGCGGCCGGTACCTGACGCTGATCGAGAGCGTGAAACCGCTGATCACCGTCGTGCACACGCAGTACTACAACTCCGGCTCGATGCTCGGGTGCGACGGGCGGGTGGTGTCGCAGGGCAGTGTCGACTTCATCACCGCGCAGGCCTGCCACCTGCTGCAGGTGCTGCGGCCGGACCAGGTCGCGATCGGGTTGCCGGCGACCGCGCAGGCGGCGGGCAGCGGGTACGTGGCGCCCTCGGTGGTGAACGCGGCGCTCGACTGCCTGGCGACGCGGACCGGCTGCGGGTCCTACGTGCCGTCGACCGCGTGGCCCGGTATCAGCGGCGTGATGACGTGGTCGGTCAACTGGGACGCCTCGTCGGGCTGGGCGTTCTCCACACCGGTGCGGGCGCACTTGGACGCGCTCGGCTGACTGTCCGTACTGGACACTGTCCCCGTGTCACTCGTCAGGGTGACACGGGGAACTTTTTGCGTGGGTTATTCCCAACCTTTGACACTGCTTTGACACCCCTCGGCGCCGCGCGGAACCATTCCGTTCCGCCCAATTCCCGGGCACAGATTCAGGGAACGGAACATGGAGAAGGCATGCGCCTGAAATCGCCGTCATGGCGAAAAATACTGACGGGCACGGCGGCTGTCGCACTGGCCGCCGGCGCCGTGACCTACACGGGCACGAGCAGCGCCTACGCCGACGTGCAGGTGGTCACCGATTCGAAAACCGGGGCCGACGGAAAGCAGTACTGGGTGGAGAACCACCTGGTCGGCGGCGACGTCAATAAAATTCGCAGTGAAAACAATGGGCAGCGTAAGGAATGGCTGCTCGTGTGGGCGGGCGACGAGAACATCGCGGACACCGTCGTCAAGGACGTCAAGAACCTGCCCGGCACCATCAGCGGCGGGCTCAACAAGGCGAAGAACGCGCTGCCCGGACCGGACTTCCTCGCCGTCATCGACGCGACCGAGGGCTCCCCGACGTACGGCAAGGTCGTCAACACCGCCACCGTCGGCCCGCTGGTCGAGAACGAGCCGCACCACATGCAGTACGTGTGGCACAAGGGCGACACGATCTACGCCGGCGCGTTGTTCGCGGCCGCGACCTACGCGTTCGACGTGAGCGCGTTGCCGCAGCTCAAGCTCAAGGGCGTCAGCCTGCCGACGCAGACCCTCGGCGGGTCGGTCCCGGACGCCTACTGGGTGCTCAAGGACGGGACGGCCTACGGCACCTACATGGGTGGCCCGGTCGCGCCCGGCCCGTACACCTACGCCAACGGCCAGACCGTGATCAGCAACGGCTTCGCGGGCAGCCCCGGCGAGGTCGTGCGGTTCGACCAGAACGCGCAGGTCCTGTCGCAGACCTCGGCCGCCACGCCGCAGGGCGACAACGCGAAGCTGTGCGAGAACCTGCCGACGCTGGGCCAGCCGACCTGCGCCAACCCGCACGGCATCCAGGCCCGCGAGGACCTGAACACGCTGGTGACCAGCGACTACGCCGAGCCGCGGAACATCATCCTCGACCCGGTCAAGCAGCCGTCCCCGTACCTGCGCCGCCCGACGGTCCGGACCTGGGACATCTCCGACCGCAACAACCCGAAGCTCAAGGCCGTGTCCTACCTGCCGGACGGCCCGCGCGCCGGGGACTACGACCCGCTCTACGCGGAGAGCCGCGCGGTCATGGAGACCACGGTGACCAACCTGCCCGGGCACAAGGGCGCCTTCGCCCAGACCATGCAGGGCGGCGCGGTGTTCTACACGCCGGACATCACCAAGGCCGAGCCCCACTGGTACCAGGTGTGGGACGACGGCGCGGCGAACCGGGCGCTGGGCAACAACGACAGCATCGGCGCCAGCTCCAACGGCGGCTGGATCCAGACCAGCCCGGACGACCGGTTCCTCTACCGCGCCATCCAGGGGCGGCAGAAGGGCACCCTCGGGCCGGACGACCCCGGCACCACCGGTGGCGTCTACATCCTGAACATCGAGAACCTGCTCGCGCAGGGTCCGGACTGGGCGGGCCCCGGCATCCAGACCAAGGAGCAGGCGCGCAGCGGCGCGGACAACGGGGTGCTGCCCACGCTCGCCGGTGCGGCGCCGATCAACCCGGGCACCCCCGGGGCGGGCCCGCACTGGGGCGCGTACGACAACTTCGAGCTGGGCGAGGACGGCTTCTACCACGAGGTCACCTCGCCGGACCGGCTCGCGGTGTCGAACTACTTCGTCGCCCGGTCCGGGCTGGACGGTGACCACAAGGTCAACATCGTGAAGCTGTCGCCGGACGGCAAGGCCACGGTGGACCAGGACTTCCGCGACGAGTTCACCCGCCAGGTGGGCATCAACTTCAACCGGAAGTCGTGGCCGCACGGCGATTTCGGCAACGCGAAGCCCCACTCGGAACTGTTCGTCGTCGCCGACGCGGACGTGAAGTAAGCGCTCTCCGTGCGGGGCCGTCCCCGGCCCCGCACGGACGGTGCGCGGAAGAGGTAACTCATGGACCACGGGTCCCATCCGGTCACCGGCTCCGCCGGGCTGGATCTGGCCGCGCTGATCGTGCGGCTGGTGCTGCTGCCCGCCACGGCCTTCGTCGCGGGGATCGGGCTGCTGCGGCCGCGGGTGGAGACGCTGCCCCGCCGGTTGTGGCAGGTCACCGCCGTGCTGGGCGGTCTGTCGGCAGTGCTGGCCGTGGTGTCGGCGGTGGCCTTCGACGTCAACGTCGTCGGCGCGGTCGTGCACGCGCTGCTGGTGCTGGCCGTGCCGGTGCTGACCACGCGGCGGCCGCCGGTGGGCCGCTGGGTGGCCACCGCGCTGCTGGTGTTGCTGGTCCTGGAGACCGCGCTCGGCCGGTCCGGGGTGGAGTTCGCGATCGACACGGTCTACGTCGGGGCGACGGCCGCCTGGTTCGGGCTGGCGTCGCTGGCGCTGGCGCGCGCGGAGACGCCCCGGCTCGGTCCGCTGTCCTGGACGCTCGGCGGTGTGCTGGCGCTGGCGGGCGCGGTGCAGCTGGTCCTGTCCGGAGTGGCGTTCGACCGGCGGCTGTACGAGACCGGGTTCGGGATCGCGTTGCTGGCCGCGTTCGTGCTGCCGATCGTGGCGGCCGTGTTGTGGCGGCGGGTCGCGGTCGTCGGCGTCGCGGCCGCGTTCGTGGCGTGGAGCGCGTTCGTCGCCCTGCCGGAGCCGGCCGAGCTGCCGGTGCCCGGGGTGCCGTTGCTCGCCGACGCGGGTGGCACGCCGGTGCTGGTGAGCCCGCAGCGGCCCGGGCGGAACCTCGTCCACCTGTCCACGGCCGGGTCGGTCGCGGTCGGGGACGGGCCGGCCGTCCAGGCGGTGGCGCGGCCGGGGGCCTCCGGGTTCTGGGCCGAGGTCGACCTGCCCGCGGGGCGCAGCTCGGTTGTGGTGTCCGGCCGGACCATCGAGGTGGACACCGGTTCGGCGAGCGGGGTCGCGACGGCGTCCGGCCCGGACGGACCGGAGTGCGCGACGACCGCGCTGGGCGGTCTGGTCGCCGGGCGGAAGGACGTGCTGACCAGCTGCCCGGCGGACGCACTGTCCGAAGCGGACGCGGACGCGCTGCGCAAGCTCGTCGGTTTCCTGGCCGCCCGCGGGACCGGCTCGATCACGGTCGTCGGCGATTCGTCGGCGCGGGGCACGGAGGCGGCCCGGGTGGTCCGGGACGCGGCTGCGGCTGGTGGTGTCGCCGTGCGGCCGGACGGTGCGGCGCTGGTGGTGGTGTCCGGGTGGGCGCAGGCGGCGTCGGCGCTGGACGGTGCGGCCGCGGCGCAGCGGGAGCGGCCGGCGTACCCGTACGGGCTGTACGTCGCGCCGTGGTTGCTGACCGGGCCGCTGGTGAACACGGTCGCCAGCTCGACGGTGCCGCTGCGGTTCGACCCGCGCGAGCAGGCGGCGGTCAGTTACGCCGTGGCGCTGGACAACGCGTTCCCCGGCGAGGCGGCGACGGTGACCGGGTTCCGGCAGTGGCTCGGCCCGGAGCAGCCCGAACCGCCGCGGGTGCAGCTGTTCGCGGCGGCGCAGGTCAACGCGATGCCGATGGCGCCGGGACAGCCGCACGCGCCGGGCATGGACGTGCCGGGTGAGGGTGCCGGGTTCTTCGTTCCACAGGGGACGGTCGTGCCGATCAGTTTTCCGCTCGGTTGAGACGGGCGGAGCAGAAAGGAGAGTGCAAGTGCGCAGGAGTGTGGCGAGGGTGCTGGCGGGCGGCGTGATCGCGGCCGCGGCGCTGGGGCTCGGCGGCGGCGTCGCGAGCGCCGACGAGGTGCCGATCTGGCTCGGCCCGGGAGCCGACGCGGGCCCCCTGCTCGACCCGACGATCGGGGCGCCGACCACGGTGCTGGCCCCGGTCTACGGCCTGCTGACCGAACTGGCGGGCTGAGCGGGACCAGGAGGAGCCCCGCGCCAGGTGGGTGGCGCGGGGCTCTTTCGTGCTCCGGCCCGGCGCCGCCGCAGCCCGGCGGCAGGCGGCGGTCCATGCCAGGCACTGCCAGGCACTGCCGGTGGCGCGGAGCTCTTGCGTGCTCCACCCAGCCCCTCCGCACCTCGACAGCGGGCTCCCGCGCGAACTCGCGCAGCCTGCGCCCGGCTCGCCCCCCGCCAACCGTCCCGGCGGCCCGAACAGAAAGAACCCCGCGCCAGGTGGGTGGCGCGGGGCTCTTCCGTGCTCCAGCCCGGTCCTCCGCCACTCGGCCGCAGGCCCCCGCACGAGCTCACGCAGCCCGACCCACCCACCAACCGTCCCCGGCGGCCCGAACAGAAAGAGCCCCGCGCCAGGTGGGTGGCGCGGGGCTCCTCCGTGTTCAACCTCAGCCGAAGCTCGGCAGCAGCTTGCCCGGCGCCGCGTTGATCGACCGGACCAGGCCGATCACCGGCACGCCCAGCGGCGCGAAGGTGTAGGCGTTGTCGAGGTTGGTCGTGTCCGGCTCGTCCACCACGGCCACGTCGCCCGGCGCGGGAGCGGCCAGCGCGGGTGCCGCGGCGCCGAGCACGGCCGCCCCGGCGAGGGCGCTCGCGACGAGGCCCCGGATCACGGTCTTCTTCATGTTCCCACCTTTCTCTGTCGGGGATTTTCCTTCCCCGCAACGAAGAATGGCAGGACAACCCGGCGGTTGTCCTGCCATTCCAGGGCTTGGGAAGGTCAGCAGATCGAGTCGGCCGGCTTCGGGTTGGCGAGCCCGAACAGCGGCCGCAGCTTCAGGCCGATCCACGTGCCGCCCAGCGCGAAGATGCCCCACAGCCAGCCGTGCAGGCTGCCGGTGGAGATGCCGGCCAGGTAGGCGCCGATGTTGCAGCCGCCGGCGAGCCGGGCGCCGATGCCCATCAGGATTCCACCGAGGACGGACGCGATCGCCGTGCGCCACGGGATCTCCGAGTGGATCTTCCAGGTTCCCGCGGCCGCGGCGGCGACGGCGGCGCCCAGGATGATGCCGATGTCGGTGAGGCTCGTCTTGTCCGTCCAGATCGGACTCGCCAGCGACTTGGCGTTGCTCGTGGTCTGCCAGAACTCCCAGGTTTCCGGGTGCAGGCCGATCAGCTGCAGGAACTTCGCGCCCCACAGGGCGAAGGCGAACGTGACGCCCCAGGTGCCACCCGAGACGAGCACGACCGCGGCGGCGAGCACGGCCAGCACGACCGCGCCGACGAGCAGCGGCCACGAGCCGCGGAACACGCGGGCGAAGCCCTTCGCGGTGGGCGGAACGCCGACCGGCGGCGGGTTGCGGCGCGCCTGGACCACCCGCGTGGCGACGACGACCAGCCCGAGCACCGCGATGGTGATGGCCCACGAGCCGAACCAGCCGACGTGGTCGGCGAGCAGCACGCCGGACACCTGCGGCCAGCCGTCGAAGAGCGGGAACGCCCAGGTGTAGAGGACCGATCCGGCGATGAACCCGCCCAGCGTGAGCACGATCGACGACTGCCCGGACCCGACCGCGAACAACGTGCCGGACGCGCACGCGCCACCGAGCTGCATGCCGACGGCGAACAACGCGGCGCCGACGAACAACGCGAGCCCGATCGGTCCCGCGGTGGCCTTCGGCGTGGTGCCGAACAGGCCGGTGCCGGTGCCGATGAGCAGGGCGATCAGGGTCGCGGCGGTGCCGAGCAGCAGGGCGTGGGCACGCAGGCCCTCACCGTTGCCGACCGCGATGAGCTGCCGCCACGCGGAGGTGAAGCCGAAGCGCGAGTGGTACAGCGCGAGGCCGAGGAACAGCCCGATGACCAGCAGCGCGCCGAACTTGCCGCCGTAGGTGGCCCAGACGTACCAGCTCAGCGCGACGGACCCGGCGGCCGAGATCGCGAGCGGCACCCAGCGGACGGGCGCCTCCGGCTCCGGAATCGGCGCGGCGCACGAGGTGGGCGAGCGCAGCAGGAAGTTGCCGGCCGGGGGCCGGTCGGTGACAGCGGACACAGAGCACTCCAAAACGGGCCATGGGGGTCAACCACGGACAACGTTAAGACTCCGTGAACCATTCGCCCAGGTCATCCCAGAGTGCGGTACGCCATGGGCTTATCCGGTCACATCTGCGGTTGGCCGCACAACTTCAGAGGAGTTCTCGCCCACTGCGGTCCCCGAGTTCGACCGGTCAAACCGCCCTGGGGGGCTGCCGAGAGCGTGGCGCACCGTCGGCAGCCCGTCCTCGACGGTCACATCGGCTGCTTCGCCGAGGCGAGCCCCTTCGGCGCGGAGGCGATCGCCCGGTGGATCGCGTCCGCCAGTGCCAGCGCGGCCTCCTCGGTCAGCTCCACCGGCACCCGCGCCGACGGCCCTTCCGCCGGGTTGAGGAAGTCGATGTTCACGGTGTGCGCGTACTGCGCGTGTGTCGGGTGGTCGACGTACACCGAGGCGTGCGTCAGCGGGATCCACCCCCGCGCCGATTTGCCGCTGCCGTCGATCTCGATCTGCTCGGTCAGGTAGGTGCACATGTCGTCTCTCCTCAAACCAGGTGCTCGCCGAAGAAGTCGAAGACCCGCCGCCACCCGTCGACCGCGGCCTCCGGGCGGTAGCTGGGCCGGTCGACCGAGAAGAACCCGTGTCCGGCGCCTTCGTAGGTGTGGAACTCGTGTGGTTTGCCCAGCCGGTCGAGCTCGGCGGACAGCGTCGCGACCTCCTCGGGCGAGGGGAACTTGTCCTCGGCGCCGAACAGCCCGAGCAGCGGACACGACAGCTGCGGCGCGAGCCCCAGCAGCGGCTTCATCCCGGCCATCTGCGGCGGCGGGTCGTTGACGACGAACGCGCCGTAGCAGTCGACCGCGGCGTCGATCCGGATGCTGCACGCGGTCAGGAACGTCTGCCGCCCACCGGAGCAGTAGCCGATCACGCCGATCTTGCCGTTGGCGCCGTCCAGCCCCTTCAGGTGGTTCGCCGCGCCCTCGACGTCCCCGACGAGCCGCTCGTCCGGGACGCCGCCCTGGGCGCGGGCGGTCGCGGCGGCGTCGTCGGGGTCCGCGCCCGGCGCCTCGCGCCAGTAGAGGTTGGGGCAGATCGCGTGGTAGCCGTGCACGGCGAAGCGCCGCACGATCTCCTTGGTCGCCTCGTCGTAGCCGGGCATGTGGTGGATCACCACCACCCCGCCGCGTGGCGCCGGGTCCAGTGGCGTGGCCAGGTAGGCCTCGATCTCGTCGCCACCGTGCCCGGTGATCCTGACGGTCTCGGCCCGCATCGCATCGGTCATGGCGTCAGCCTGGCACGGCGCGAGGTCCTCGTCACACCGCCAAAAACGCCTGCACAGCGGCAAATCCGGCATACGCGCCACCGATCCCGGCGGCGATGCTGACCACGATGTTCATCGCCGCGTAGAAGTACGCCTTCTGTTCGACCAGCCGCAACGTCTCGTAGCTGAACGTGCTGTAGGTGGTCAGCGCGCCGCAGAAACCGGTGCCGAGCAGCGCGAGCAGCGGGGCGGGCAACGCGGTGCCGGCGCCGGTGAGGCCGCCGAGCACCAGGCATCCGGCCAGGTTGACCAGCAGCGTGCCCCACGGGAACGGGCCGTCGTGCCGGGACCGCACAGCGCGGTCGGTGAGGTAGCGCAGGGGCGCGCCGACCAGCGCGCCGGCGACGACGAGGACGGCCGTCATCGGCCTGCCAGCCGGCGCGTGACGGCGACCCCGGTGAGGACCGCGAGCCCAGCCGCGAGAAGCGTGCCGCCGAAGTAGGCGAGCGCGACGCCCGCCGAGCCGGGCTTCAGCAGCCCCTGGATCTCCACGGCGTAGGTGGAAAACGTGGTGAACCCACCGAGGACGCCGACCCCGAGGAAGGGCCGGACCAGGGGATGCGCCACGCGGACCTCGGTGACCAGCACCATCAGGACGCCGATCAGCAGGCAGCCGCTGACGTTGATGGCGAACGTGGTCCAGGGGAAGTGGCCCGGGGCCGTGGGCCAGGTGGTGGCCAGTTCGTATCTGGCCAGCGCACCGATCCCACCGCCGACCGCCACGGCCGCCAAGACGGGGGCCTGCGATCGGCGAGTGGTGGTGGCCGTGCCGGGATCACCGCTCACAGCCACCACCGTAACGTCTCACTCGGCCTGCTTCGGCTCCTCGACCAGGTCCTCGAGCAGGCGGTCGAAGTCGAACTCCTCGCGCAGCGCCTCGAAGATCGGCGTGTCACCGATGACGCGCTCGTCGGTCTTGCTCATCAACAGCACCTTCTCCCTCGCCCGCGCGTGCACTCCCACACGGTTCGTTCTCGCAGGATCGGACGCTCTCCCCTCGCCCTTTGGTTCCCGCGATCGGGTTAACGGGAGGTAATATTACCTACTCACCGTGAGGGCGCACGGAACGGCAGCCAAAGCACAGCGCAGATCACATCGTGACAAGGACCCGTCGGCGAGCGATACTGGTCGGTAGAGGCGGTGCAGGCGATGGCACTCCACGGTGAAGAACAGCGACGGCTCTCGGAGATCGAGCGGCAACTGGCCGCCGAAAACCCACGGCTGGCGCAGCGGCTTGCCGAACTACGGCCGATGCGCGTGTCCGGCATCCTGCTGTCCGTGCTCGGGATCCTCTGCTCGCCCGTGCTGGGGCTTTTCCTGCTCGTAGCGGCGGCCCAGTCACAGGCAGTGATCCTGTTCGTGATCGGAACCGTGTTCACTTCCGTGGTGCCGACGGCGCTGATCTGGCGCGCCTGGCTGCACCGGTTGTACTGACGGCACCCCGTGGCCCGTCTCCCGCGTCGGGCTGCGGCCGCAGGAGTATGAACGCGAACACAGCGAGCGCAAGCATCGCGAGCGCTCCAAGCGCGCCGACGACATGCATGCTCATGACGAAACCCTGGCGGGCGGAGTCGACCAGCCTGTCCCCGTCACCGGCCGGCAGCCTCGCCGCGACCGCGAGCGCCCCCGAGAGCCCTTCCTTAGCCTGCTCGGCTTCGTCGGCGCGCAGGCCGGATGGAAGGTCGGTCACACCTCGGTAGACGGCACTGCCGATGCTTCCCAGGAACGCCAGTCCCACTGCGCTGCCCAGGTGGTTGTTCGTCTGCAACAGCGACGAAACCGAACCAGCGCCGGCGGCGTCGACCGACCCGACCACCAAGTCGGACGCCAGGGTAACGACCGGCAGAACGCCGAGGTAGAGGACCAGGGAACCCGCGATGACGAGCGGGAGGCTACTGCTCGCCACGAGGAGGACACAACCGGTCATACACACGACCAGCGCGCCGGCCAGCACCCCGGAGAGCGGGAACCGGCGGACGAAGTACAGGCTCAACTGGGTGCTGACAACGGCCGTGACGGACTGGGGAACCAACCAGGCCCCGGCTTGCACCGGTGTGAACCCCTGCACGAGCTGGAGGTACAGGGGGATGAACACGTAGGTGCCGCCCAGGACGATCTGTGAGCCGAGCATCACCACGAACGCGCCGGTGAACTTCCGCCTCCGGAAGAGGCTCAGATTCACCAGCGGTTCCGCCAGGAAGCGCTGCCGGAAGAGGAAGGCGGCGCCGACGGCCGCTCCGGCGACGATGATCACCACGTGAACCGGGTGCCAACCGCCCCGCGCCAGCTCCTTGACGCCGTAGACCACCGACAGGACGGCAACCAACGACAACACCACGCTCGTGAGGTCGGGCCGTTTGACCTCCACACGGCGGTATTCCGGGAGTACCAGCGGTCCCGCCGCTAGCAGGGCGACCATTCCCACGGCACCGACCAGGAACACAGATCCCCACCAGAACCATCCCAGCAGGAGTCCTCCGACCACCGGGCCGATCGCCGCTCCGATCATGACGCAGGAAGAACCAATGGCGATGGCGGCCGCTCGCCTCCTGGCGTCGACGAATATGCAACTGATCAGGGAGAGCGCGGTCGGCAGGAGCGCAGCACCGGCAATTCCCATCGCCGCCCGCGCGACCACCAGCATCGCAACACTCGTGGAGTACGCGGCCAGCACTGAGGCAGCGCCGAAGGCAGCCGCCCCGGTCAGCAACAACCGGCGCCGCCCGATCCGCTCTCCCACCGTGCCCATGGTCATCAGCAGGCCGGCGACCAGGAACACGTAGATGTCCAGGATCCACAACTGCTGAACGCTGGTCGCCCCCAGCGCAAGGCTGAGGTGCGGCAATGCGAGGTAGAGAACGCTGGTGTCGAGCGCCGTCATCAACATGGGCAAGGCCAGCAACGCCACAGCTGCCCACTGGCGCCATCCCGCACGCCCATCCGCGGCCGACGGACATCGGTTCCGCATGCTTCCCCTCGACCTCCGGTTCTGCGCCACCAGGTGTGCGGGACGAAAAGCCGCCTCCGATGGACACCATGACCGGATCTGGCCGAACCGCACACGGCGATGACTTCAGGCGATGGAGGTCACAATGCAGACCGATCAAACCGATCAGGAATCGGCGACACCTTTTCGATCGCGGCGACGGTGCTCTGCGCGGCCCGGATACGAGCCACATCGAATTTCGCGGAGCGATCGAACCGGAAAAGGCCGTTTTGTTCCTGGAAAACGTCAGTCAACTGCGTGTAGCAGTAGCCGAACATGTGCACGTTGTCAAGCAGGACCGACACCAAACCCTCAAACCGGCGGTAGAACTCCTCGACAGAACGGGGAGCCTCACCGTAACCCCACGAGTCGTCGCCAGGTTCGCTTTCGGAATTCCACCAGATACCACCGAATTCGCTGCAGAAATAAGGCTGGCCACCGTATGGCACCGACCACGGACCATCCGGTAGGCGCCTCGGCAGAGGCAGGTCGCTCTCGCCGTTCACGAAGGGGAGATCCACCCCGATCCCGGCCATCGCCTCCGCGAACCTGGCCGGGTCCTGTTCGTAGTTGTGGGAGTCGTACACGTCCGTCTCGAGCACGCGGTGCGCGTAGCCGGAAGCATCGATGACCGGCCGGGAACGGTCAGCCGCCTTCGTCGCCAAGAACATACCCCGGGTGACGTCGTCGAGCACCGTGATCCGGTCATGCATGGTCTGCAGGGTCTCGTTGAGAGGGCACCAACCGACGATCGAGGGGTGTGAGTAGTCGCGCTCGAGAACCTCGAGCCACTGCGTGGTGAAGGAGGCGGTCGGTTGCTGGCAATCCACCGCGGCGCCGGTATAGGCACCCCAATCGCCGAACTCCCCCCAGACCAGGTAGCCCAACCGATCGCAGTGGTAGAGAAACCTCTCCTCGAACACCTTCTGGTGGAGACGCGCCCCGTTGAAGCCCGCCGACATGGCCAGTTCGATGTCCTTGACCAGCGCCTCCTCGGATGGTGCGGTCATCAGGCCGTCCGGGTAGTAACCCTGGTCGAGAACGAGGCGCTGGAACACCGGGCGGCCGTTCAGCAGAACAGCCTTGTCATCGATGGCGATCCCGCGCAATCCTGCGTAACTCTGCGCGGAGTCGATCAGGTGTCCGTCACCGTCGACGAGTTCGATCGTGATGTCGTACAACGCTGGGTCCTCCGGACACCAGAGCCGGCGGCGGCCTGCCGGAACGGCCAGTTCGACTCTCGTGGCGAAGTCCAGGTCCGCACGAGCAGTCGCAGATGCCAGTTCCCCTGACGAGTCAGACAGCTTGGCTCGGACGACCAGCCCCCGTTTCGGACCGCTGACTCGAGCCTCGACCGTGAACGACGAGGTGGCCAGCTCCGGCGTGATCCGAGGCCGGAGGAGATGACTGCGCGGTACCGGCTCGAGCCAGACGGTTTGCCAGATCCCAGTGGTACGGGTGTAGTAGGCGGTGTAGTTCTCGTAGCGTTCAGACTGCTTGCCCCGAGCTTGCGGACCGGTGCGCGGGTCGCGCGCCCGGACGACGATGGTCGCGTCCTCGCCCGGGGTGACCACCCGACTCAGATCCGCAGTGAACGGCGTCCAGCCGCCCCGGTGCCGCGTCACCTCGTGCCCGTTGACCCACACCGTGGCGTCGTGATCAACCGCCTGGAAGTGCAGCAAGACCTTCCGGCCGCGCCAATCGGCCGGTATCTGGACGGTGCGTCGGTACCACACCGCCTCCATGAAGTCCACGTCCTCGACACCGGACAACTCCGATTCAGGACAGAAGGGCACAACGATCTCGCCCGTCAGCTCACGTTCGGCCATCCCCCGGTCGAGTCCCGAATCCGCGCGGTCCACCTCGAACTGCCACTTCCCGTTGAGGCAAAGCCAGTCGGGCCGGACGAACTGCGGACGCGGATACTCCGGCCTGGGAATCATGTTTCTCCTAGCAGAACCTGCGTGCCAACTGCCGAACTAGGGACAAGTTAGCAAACGGCGGAGCGAGGACACAACGCCGAAGCGACTCGCAAGAAGAAGCGCCGACACCACCCGGCCGGGCGCTGTCGGCGCTGCAGGTGAAGGCCTACTAGGAAGCAGAAGGTGTTAGATGATCGTTTCGATCACTTCCACAGCCGCCGCGGCACCCCCCTCCGCACGCGACAGGCTGCCCAGCTCTTGCGCCCGAGCTGCCATGTCCCGGTCTGAAACGGCCCGGATGATCGCGTCCCCGAGATCGGCAGCGGTCAGGCTGCGTTGCGGCAGTGGCGGCGGCGCGACCCCGAGAGCGTGCATACGACTCGCGTAGTAGGGCATGTCGCTGAACCCGAACGGACAGACGACCTGTGGCCGGCCAGAGACCACAGCCGCGCTGATCGTACCGCCACACTGGTGAACCACCGCCGCCATCTGAGGCAGCAGCCAATCGTGCGGGACCTGGTCGACGTAGTACAACTGATCGTCCCGCGCACCCGCTGTGATCGCCCCCCAACCGGTCGCAACCACAGCGCGAACCTTCGCCCGGCGCACAGCTTCCGCAACAACACGGCCCGTTCTCGCCGCGTTCGTGCCGATGTTGCTGCCGAAGCCGATATACACGGGCGGCTCACCGGCCGACAGGAATTCGTACAGGTCCTGCGGAGGCGACCAACCAGGTCTGGTCGGCAAGGTCCAGAACCCGGTGGTGTGCACCCACGAGGGGTAATCGAGCTCCCGAGGCAGTACGTGCCGGCTGAAGCCATGCAGCATGCCCACCGCAGGCCTACCGCGGCCGCGAAGGTAGTTGCGGTGATTTCGCCGGTAAGGCAGGCGCAACGTCTCGCTACGCCAGTCGCGCACCGAGCTTCCCTCGTAGTACGCGAGCATCAGGCGGGCCCAGATGTACGTGGCCCTGTTCATCGCCGACGGGACCCGGCACGGGAAACGCGGCTCGGGAAACGCACTGGTCGGCACCCAGAAGGGCTGCAAACCGACCGGAAGAGCTGGTACGCCGAGCAGCTCCGCGACCTCGTGCCCGGGAAGGCTGACGTTGTGGACTACCAGGTCCGCACCAGCTCCGTGCTGTCCCGCTCTCGCAAGATCGTCCAGCGCCTCCGCGATGATTCCCACGTACTTGGGCCGGAGGTGCAGGGCGGTCTTCTTCCCTCGCAACCCACGGAAGTTGTTCTCCGCCATCTCCTGGAATTCGGGGTAGTTGACCAGCTTTGCGGCGATGTCGCTGAACCGCACGACATCAACCCCCTGGGGCTCGACCAGCGAGGTCATCGAGCCGGGAAGGCCGATGACCACGTGGTGGCCGGCTGCTCGCAGGGCTCGGGCCAGCGCGGCGAACGGCTGCACATCGCCGCGGCTACCGTGCGTGAGGATGAGGACCTTCATCCACCCATGGGTACGCAGAACGGACCGGCACGACTACGGAGGTCAGTTCAACCTGTCCCTCATTCGGCCGTCGCGGAGTCGCTCGGCGGCACCGGGGACGGGCGCGTGTCGTTGCCCGAGTGGTTGGACAGGAAGTTCGGGACCACGAACCACAGCACCGCGAACGTGACGCCGACCAGCCCACCGACCACGGCCATCGCGATCGGGCCGTAGACCACCTTCGCGATCAGCGACACCGTCGCGGTGATCGCGGCCGCCAGGCACACC
Organism: Amycolatopsis sp. NPDC006131; assembly: GCF_040614175.1. Lineage (NCBI taxonomy): Bacteria > Bacillati > Actinomycetota > Actinomycetes > Pseudonocardiales > Pseudonocardiaceae > Amycolatopsis > Amycolatopsis sp. NPDC006131. The sequence goes on along the minus strand of NZ_JBEXTX010000004.1, from coordinate 115,682 downwards.
AGGCCGGCCAGTACGGCGCGGTTGCCCGCGCGCAGGATGTCGTCGCGGCGGCCCGCGCGGAACAGGATCCGGTGCCACGCCGCGGGCGAGGACAGCAGCGCCGTGGAGACGACCGCGAGGAGGACCGCGACCAGGTGCACGGCCTTCTCGAACCCGCTGGCCTCGCGGAACTCGCTAGTGAACACCACCGTCAGGAGGAAGCCGAACAGGATCTGCACCCCGGCCTGCGCGACCCGCAGCTCGCCGAGGAGTTCGTTCACGTTGCGCGCGAGGCGCTGGTTCGGGGTCTCTTCGTCACGGACGTTCACGGAGATCAGCCTATGGGAGGATTTGCGCGGTCACAGAATGACCGATAAATGGAACATCATGCGAATCGTCCCCTTGGTCCTCGCCGCGGCCGTGCTGCCGGCCCTCTGGCCGGCCGAAGCCGCCGCCGCGCCCGCCGCGCAGGTGGGCGTCGGCGCCTCCGTCGTGCGCTACAACACGGCCCTCGTGCCGGAGGGGGCGAGCGCGCGGGCGTTCACGGCGTCGGTGACGGGCACGCTGACCACGCTTTCCGTGCGCGGCCTGCTGCCCGGCCGCGAGTACGGCGCCCACGTCCACACCAAGCCCTGCGGCGCGTCCCCGAACGATTCGGGGCCGCACTACCAGCACGTTCCCGACCCGGTGCAGCCCTCGACCGACCCCGCGTACGCCAACCCGCGCAACGAGATCTGGCTGGACTTCACCACCTCCGCGAACGGCAGCGGGTTCGCCGTGTCGCGGGTGGACTGGACCTACGGCGACCGGCTGCCCGGCTCCGTCGTGATCCACGAAACGCACACGCACACGGACCCGGGTCACGCCGGGACGGCGGGCGGGCGGCTGGCCTGCCTGAACCTCGAGTTCGGGCCGAGGTGACCGCCACGGCCAGGTGAATCCGGCATGAGCCGGACGGCCGCGGGTAGGCCCGGACGGAGCAGCGGCGGAGGGGAGAAGCGGTGGAAGCGACCCCGGACGACCACCCGGTCTGGGTGACCAGCGCGGACGGCACGGCCGAGCACGCGGTCCCCGACACGGCCATGGCACCCGGCCTGGAACTGGAAGCGGTGTGCGGCGCGCGGTTCCTCCCCGCCGCCATGACCGCCCCGCCGGGCCGGACCTGCGAGGAGTGCCTGACGCACCTGCTGGTGCCCGCCCCGCGCGAGCCGGAACCGCGCCGGCTCTGGCGCCGCTACGTGGCCAAACACTAAGCGCCGACTGCCGACTGGGGCATCCCCGGCCACCCCAGTCGGCGCCGCGGTTGCGAACCGCTCAGCGGCGGTACTGCGTCGAGGCCCGGACGACCAGCTCCGGCTTGAACACCACCGACCGGTGCGGCGGCCGGTTCTCCGGATCGGCCGTCTCCGCGATCAGCAGCTCCGCCGCCGTCTGCCCCAGCCGCCGCGCGGGCTGGCGCACCGACGTCAGCGGGACCGCAGCCGCACCGGCGAACTCGATGTCGTCGTAGCCCACGATCGCCATCTCGTCCGGCACCCGCACGCCCGCGCCGACCATCGCCTGCAGCACACCCAGCGCCAGCAGGTCGTTGGCGCAGAACACCGCCGTCGGCCGGGGGCTCATCCCGAGCAGCCGCGCGCCGGCGTCCCGCCCGGACACCACGTCCAGCTCGCTCGTCTCGATCACCGACAGCTCCGCCCCGGACCCCTCCAAGGCGGTCCGCAGCCCCTGCTCCCGGTCGCGGCACTGCGTGAGTATCCGCGGCCCGTTCACGAACGCGACGTGCCGGTGCCCGGTCTCCAGCAGGTGCCGCCCGGCGAGCTCGCCACCCGCGAGGTCGTCCACCGACACCGAGCTCGCCTCGTCCGCGGGCACCTTCCGGTCCACGAACACGTACGGGATCCCGCTGCGGCGGAAGGTCTCCAACGCCGCGCCCGACGTGTCGACCGGGCTCAGCAGCAGCCCCCGCACCCGCTGCTCGGCCAGCAGCGACAGGTACGACTCCTCGCGGTCGACGCGCTGCCCGCTGTTGCACGTGATGACGCTCAGGCCCGCGTCGTGCGCGGCCTGCTCGGCACCGCGGGCGACGTCGACGAAGAACGGGTTCGCCAGGTCGAGGACGAGCAGCGCCATGATGCGGCTGCGGCCGGCCCGGAGCTGCCGGGCGGACTCGTCGCGGACGTACCCCAGCTCCTCGATCACGGACAGCACACGTGACCGGGTGGCCGGGGAAACGATGTGCGGCCGGTTGACCACATTGGACACCGTGCCGATGGAGACCCCGGCGCGCCGGGCCACATCCTTGATGCCAACCATGCGTCCCCTCGATCTCCCAGGGACCACAGCGTAGCACGCATGAAACGTTCAATGGGCCGAACGGAAGCTTGTTATTCCCCCACTCAAACGCTAACCTGCGTCCTTAATACGTTTCAAAATGTGTCCTGCGTCAACGAAGACGAGGAGAACCACATGACCTCACGCGAAACCGTCGGCACGAGCTCGGTCGAGGACGGCGGCACGATCACCCGCCAGCAGTGGCGGTGGTCCGTGCTCGCGGGCATGGCCTCCTACCTGGATGCCGGTTCGATCGTCGCGCTCGGCGCGGGTCTCGCCCTCTTCCAAAGCTACCTCGGCCTCTCCGACGGCGCGGTGGGCGCGCTCGCCGCGATCGGCCCGAACGCCATCGGCTGCGCGATCGGCGCGTTCATCGGCGGCAGGCTGGGCGACAAGCTGGGCCGGAAGCGGATCTACAAGTACGACCTGCTGGTCTACGCGGCGGGCATCCTGTGCATCGCGCTCGCGGTGAACACGCCGATGCTGTTCATCGGCACCTTCGTCGTCGGTGTCGCGGTCGGCGCGGATGTGCCGACGTCGCTGGCGCTGGTGGGCGAGTTCTCCCCGTCGAAAGCGCGCGGGAAGCTGCTCGGGTTCACGCAGGTCGCGTGGAACCTCGGCCCGGTGATCGTGCTGTTGCTGTCGCTCGCGCTCACCCCGCTGGACCTGCTCGGCACGCGGATCGTGTTCCTGCACTTGTTCGTCATCGCGCTGGTGACGTGGGCGATGCGCCGCGGCCTGTCGGAGTCCGCGCGCTGGACGTCGGCGTCGTCCACCAAGGACGTCAAGTACCAGCTGAAAGCGCTTTTCCAGGGCGCGCACCTCAAGGCGCTGCTGTTCACCGGCCTCGTTTACGTGTTCTGGAACATCGCGGCAGGCACCGGCGGCATCTTCACCCCGTACGTCATCAAAACGCTCAACGCGGGCAGCCAGGCGGCCAGCGTCGCGTTGTCCTGCGCCGGGTTCCTGATCGGCATCCTGGTCACCACGCTGGTGTTCATGCGCTTCGCCGACCGCAGCCACCACACGCGCAAGTGGATGTGGGGCATCGGCGCGGTCATGCAGATCGTCGCCTACGGCATCTACGTGGTGCTGCCGTTCAACATCCCGGTGATCATCGCGAACATCGTGTTGTTCGGCGTCGGCTGCTCGCTCGCCGGTGAGGCGTTCTACAAGGTGTGGAGCCAGGAACTGTTCCCGACGATGCTGCGCGGCACCGCGCAGGGCTTCACCTTCGGCGTCGCCCGGACGCTGCTCGGCGTGTGGAGCTTCTTCCTGCCGACGCTGGCCAGCGGCGGGTTCACCGTCGCAGGCGGCCTGCTCACGCTGTTCCTGGTGATCAGCGGCGGCGTCGGGTTCTTCTTCATGCCCAACACGTCCGGCAAGTCGCTGGAGCAGATCGAGGCGGAGCGCGCCACCGCATGAGTTCCGACGAGCTGCTGACCCGGTTCACCGATCCCGGCCCCGAGTTCTCCCCGCTGCCGATCTGGTGGTGGAGCGGCGGCCGGGTCACCGGGGACCGGGTCCGGTGGCAGATGGAACAGCTGGTGTCGCAGGGCGTCCGGCAGGCGGTGGTGATGTGCCTGGCGCCCACCGGCCCGATGTTCGGCTCGCTTGCGGACGACCCGCCGTTCCTGAGTCCGAAGTGGATCGAGCTGCTGGACGGCGCGTGCGCGGACGCCGCCGAGCTGGGGTTCCAGCTGTGGATGTACGACCAGATCGGGTTCTCCGGTGCGAACTTCCAGGGCCGCCTCACCGCGGCCCGCCCGGAGTTCGCCGGGCTCGCCCTGCACCGGAACCCCGACGGCACGGTCGGCCACCACGTCAGCGGCTTCGACTACTTCAACCCGGACGCCTGCGCGGCCCTGCTCGACCAGGTGCACGGCGAGCTGGAACGACACGTCGGACGCTGGTTCGGCACGGTGATCCCCGGGTTCTTCCAGGACGAGCTGCCGCCGCTGCCGACCTGGGGGCACGACTTCGCGGAGACCTTCGCCGCCGAGTACGGCTACGACCTGCTGCCTCGGCTGTCCGCGCTGTACGAGGGCGCGGACCCCGAGTCGGCCCGGGTACGCCGGGACTACCAGGAACACCGTGCCCGCCTGGCGCGCCGGGCGTTCTTCGACCCACTGGCTCAGTGGTTCAGCCACCGCGGGCTGATCTGCGGTTTCGACCAGGCGAGCCCGGCCCGCGAAGGCGACCCGGTCGGCGGCGTGCGGATCTACGGCGACTACCTCGGTACCCACTCCGGGTTCGGCGCGCCGGGCAGCGACCACTGGGGCGACGCGAAGGTGCACAGCTCGCTCGCCCACGTGCACGGGCACCCGCGCACCTGGATCGAGGCGTTCCACTCGTCGGGCTGGGGCGGCACGCTGGAGGAGACCTACGACTGGCTCGCGCCGTTCCTGCGACGCGGCGCCACGCTCTACGACCCGCACGCGGTGTACTACTCGACCGCGGGCGGCTGGTGGGAGTGGGCGCCGCCGTCGACGTGCTGGCGGCAGCCGTACTGGCCCGCCTACGGCCAGTTCGCCGGCGCGGTGAGCCGGTTGTGCTCGGTGCTGACGGCGGGCACCCACTCCTGCGACGTCGTGCTGCTGTCGCCGACCAGCACCGCCCAGGCCTACCTGACGCTCGACGGACCGCTGCCGCCAGCCGAACGGGCCGCGGCCTCGTTCCACGCGCTGAACGGTGTCGGCACGTGGTTCGCCGAGGAACGCGGTGTGCTGGAGCGGGCCGGGATCGACCACGACACGTTCGACGAGGCCACGATCGCCGCCGGGGAGGTGTCGGACGGCGCGCTCCGGATCGGCCCGGAGACCTACCGGGCGGTGGTCCTGCCCGACGTCGAGCTGCTGCTCCCGGCCGCGGCCGCCCGGCTCGCGGAGTTCGCCGCGGCCGGCGGGACGGTCGTCTGCGTCGGCAGCTGCCCGGTCGCGGGCGCGGTCACGGTCGGCTCGCCGGAGGACGTGCCCGCGGTCCTTCCGAAATCCCAGATCCGGTCCGACGTGCCGTTCCTGCTCCGGCGGCACGGCGACCGGCACGTGCTGCTGCTCACCGCGCACGACGAGCGCAGCGGCACCCGGGCGCCGATCGTCGACCTCGACCGCGAAGGCTGGACGGACCAGGGGTTTCCCTGGGAGGAGTACTGGCGGCAGCTGCGCGAGGACGGGTACGAGTTCGTCTCCCCGTCGGACCGGGTGGCGCACGTGGCCGGAGTGACCGGCCGTGCCCAGCAGTGGAACCCGCGCACCGGGGAGCGCACGGATGTCCCAGTCGTGGACGGCGAGGTCGAGGTCGTCTTCACCGACGGCCCGATCACGTTGCTGGTGTTCGGCGACGACCTGCCGGAGGCGACGCACACCCCGCCCGGTTCCGTGGTCCGGTCGGTGCACCTCGACGGCTGGCGCGCCCGTGCGGAGTCCACTCTGGACAACCGGCACGGCGACCTGGCCGCCCCCGCCCGCACCGGCGTGCTGCCGCTGGAGGTCTGGCGGCTGGGTGACGAGCTGGCCGGGTACGGCGTCTTCGCGCAAGCCCGGGACGGCGACGGGTGGCAGCCCGCGGTCTGGTCGCTGTCCCGCGGCATCCGGGACGACCCCGGTCACGCGGAAGCGCTGGGGCCCAAGGGTTACGTGCCCGAGGAATTCCTCGACTGGCGTCACGTCGAGGCCGGGGAGACGGTCGGCGTACGAACGTATCTGCCACTGCCCGAGCGCGACGGCCTGTTCCTCGCCGTCGGAGCGAGCGCGGCGCGACGGGTGCTCGTGGACGGCGCGGAGGTTCCGGTCGACGGGCCGGGCTACCAGTCGTTCAGCCCGCTGCCGTCCGGCCGGACGGTGTGCGTGGAGATCGAGTTCACCGCGGACCAGGACGGGCCGCTGCGGGCGTCGTTCGCGGTGGTCACCGATCCCGAGCGCTACCGCAGGCCGGAATGGCTGGCGGGCGGGAAGATCAACCGCACCTTCCACCTCGACGAGGTGCCCACCGACGCGACCGTGCAGGTCGCGAGCGAGGAGGCCTGCCGGGTGCTCGTCAACGGCGCCGAGGTGGGCAGGCAGGGCGACTTCAACCCCTACCCCGGTTTCCGCGAGATCCGCATCCACCCCTACGACCTGCGCGAGCACCTCCGCCGCGGTGAGAACACGCTCACCCTGGTCACGACTGGACCGGTCGCGGTGGATTCGCGTGACCCGCGACTGGTCAGCGGCCCGGACTGGGGCGAGGTGCGCCGCCTGCACCGGCGCGATCCGCGGTTCCTGTGCCTGCACGCGCGGCCGCACCCGCTGCCCGGCGCGCACTGGCTCGAACCCGCCGCCGCGCCCGGCGACGTCGTCGTGCCAGTGGTCCCCGACGTCGCGCCGGCCGGGGAACGCACCGAGACGCTGACCTTCCCGGCCCCGCTCGGGGCGGTGGCGCTGCGGATCCCGACCGACCTCGACGTCGTGGTGCGCGTCGGCGAGGCCGAGTACAAGCCGGTCGACCAGCGCGTGCGCTTCCCCGCGCCGCTCGCCGCGGGCAGCACGGTGGAGCTGCGGTTCCGCGCGGTCGACGGCCGCCGGGGCGGGGCGCTGCTCGTCTCCGGGATCGAGGTCGAGACCGCCGAGGCACCGGTCGAACTGCGCAGCTGGGAGGACCTCGGGCTGCGCGCGCTGGGCGGCCTGGTCCGGTACCGGACCACGTTCGAAGCGCTGCCCGGCCGGGTCGTGCTCGACCTCGGCGAGGTGCGCGGCACGGCCGACGTGGTGGTCAACGGCCGGCTGGTCGACCGCCTGGTCTGGGGCCCGTGGCGGTCCGAAATCTCGGATGCGATCCGGGACGGCGTCAACGAACTGGAAATCGTCGTCCGCGGCACGCTCGCCGGCTACCTCGACGACGCGTCACCCACGATGGCCGTGGCCGCCGGGCAGGTCCGCACGGGCCTGTTCGGGCCGGTGCGGCTGGTACAGCACGAGAAGGAGAGCGACCGTTGACCGTCACCGCCGTCCGCTTCGAGCACCACGACGTCGCGCTGGGCATCGGCACCGGCACGCCACGCCTGTCCTGGCAGGTGCGCACCGACGACCCGGACTGGTCGCAGACCGCGTACGAGGTCGAGCTGAACGGGTCGACGACGGCGCGGGTCGAATCCGCCGAGCAGGTGCTGGTGCCGTGGCCGTTCGAGCCGCTGCCGTCGCGGACCAGGGCGACCGTGCGGGTGCGCGTCGGCGACGAGTGGTCCGAGCCCGCCACGGTGGAAACCGGGCTGCTCCACCCGGAGGACTGGTCGGCGCGGTTCATCAGCCCACGCACGATCGGCGGCATCGGGCAGCGCGCGCCGATCCTCACCCGCAGCGTCGAACTGCGGCCGGGGATCGTGTCCGCGCGGCTGTACGCGACGGCGCACGGCGTCTACACGGCGTCGATCAACGGGTCCCGGGTCGGTGACGAGGTGCTGGCGCCCGGCTGGACCAGCTACGAGCACCGGCTGCGCTACCAGACCCACGACGTCACCTCGCTGCTCCGCGAGGGGACCAACGACCTGGAGTTCCTGCTCGGGAACGGCTGGTTCCGCGGACGGCTCACCTGGTCCGGCCGCCGCGCGCTCTACGGCGATCGCCTCGCGTTGCTCGCCCAGCTGGAGGTGACCTACGCCGACGGCACCACCGAAGTCATCGGCACCGACGAGCGGTGGTCGGCGACGGAGAGCCGGATCACCGCCGACGACCTGTACGACGGGCAGCGCACCGACCTGACGCTGTCCGAGTCCGAAGTGGACGAGGTCGAGGTGGTCGAGGCCGACCTGAGCAGGCTAGTCGCGCCCGAGGGGCCGCCGGTGCGTGTGACGGAGGTGGTGCCCGCGGTGCGGGTGTGGTCGTCGCCGTCCGGGAAGACGCTGGTCGACTTCGGCCAGAACGTGGTCGGCTGGGTGCGGCTGCGCGTGCGGGACGCGCGCGAGGTCACCGTGCGGCACGCCGAGGTGCTGGAGGACGGCGAGCTCGGCGTGCGGCCGCTGCGGTCGGCGAAGGCGACGGACACCTACGTCCTCCCCGGCGGTACCGAAACCGTGCTGGAGCCGAGCCTGACGTTCCACGGGTTCCGGTACGCGGAAGTGTCCGGAGTGGACGATCTGCGGGCCGAGGACCTGGAGGCCGTCGTGGTGCACAGCGACCTGCGGCGCACCGGCTGGTTCAGCTGCTCGGACCCGGACCTGGAGAAGTTCCACGAGAACGTCGTGTGGGGCATGCGCGGCAACTTCCTGGACGTGCCGACCGACTGCCCGCAGCGCGACGAGCGGCTCGGCTGGACCGGCGACATCCAGGTCTTCTCACCCACCGCGTCCTTCCTCTACGACTGCGCCGGGTTCCTCCGCTCGTGGCTCGCCGACCTGGCCGCCGACCAGCACCCGGACGGCGCGGTGCCGTTCGTGATCCCGGACGTGCTGCCCGGCGACAGCCCCACCGCGACGGCCTGGGGCGACGCCGCGGTGATCGTGCCGTGGGTGCTCTACCAGCGGTTCGGCGACGCGGAGGTGCTCGCGCGGCAGTTCGACAGCATGCGCGGGTGGGTCGACAAGATCGCGTCGCTGACCACGGACGGCGTGTGGGCGGGCGGGTTCCAGTTCGGTGACTGGCTGGACCCGGCCGCGCCGCCGGACGACCCGTTCGCCGCGAAGGCCGACTCGGACGTGGTCGCGACGGCGTACCTCGCGCGGTCCGCGGAGATCGTGGCGGCGGCGGCCGAGGTGCTCGGCCGGGACGGTTCGAAATACCGGACGCTGTCCGAAGAGACGCGCGCCGCGTTCGCCCGGGAGTACGTCACCGGATCGGGCCGGGTGCTCTCGGACGCGCCGACCGTGTACGCACAGGCGATCGAGTGGGCACTGCTGCCGACGGCGGAGCAGCGCACGGTCGCGGGTCGACGACTGGCTGATCTCGTGCGGACCAACGGCTTCCGCATCGCGACCGGATTCGTGGGCACGCCGCTCATCACGGACGCGCTCACCACGGCCGGCCATCCGGAGCTGGCCTACCGGCTGCTGCTCGAACGGGGCTGCCCGTCGTGGCTGTACCCGGTGACGATGGGTGCGACGACGATCTGGGAGCGCTGGGACAGCATGCTGCCGGACGGCTCGATCAACCCGGGCGAGATGACCTCGTTCAACCACTACGCGCTGGGCGCGGTGGCCGACTGGATGCACCGCACGGTCGCCGGGCTGGCGCCCGCGGCGCCCGGCTACCGGTCGATCGTCGTGCGCCCGGTGCCGGACGCCGCGCTCACCCACGCCTCGGCCCGGCACGAGACGCCCTACGGTGCGGCTTCGGTGGCCTGGCGCCGGGCGGACGGGAAGCTGACGCTCGACGTCGTGGTGCCGCCTGGCGCGCGGGCCGAGGTGCACGTCCCGGGCGGGCCGGTGGCGGAGGTGCGGCACGGCACGCACAGCTGGACGGTCGACGACCCGTGCCTGTCGCAGCCGCGCGTGCGGACCATTCGTGACCTGATCGGCTCGCCGAAGTGGCCGGACGCGGTGTCGCTGCTGGTCTCGCACGGGCTCGCCGAGGACGCGGTGGACGCCGCGCACCGGGCCGGGCGCTACCTGGACCGCCCGGCGGCCGAGCTGGCCGATTTTCTGGCGATGAAGACGCTGTCCGACGGCTCGGACGCGAAGCGGGCGCTGGAGAAGCTGCTGGCGTGAGCCGGTGTCAACTGGTCCGGTGACGGCTGGGCCGCGGCGCGGCTGATCAGGACCCATACTGGGGCCATGAACCAGCCGGAGCCGTTGTTCAGCTCGTCCCGGGCCTTCCGCGTCTGGCGCTACGGCGTCGAGCACTCGGAGCTGGTCCTGCGCACCGACGACAACCCCGACGAGCCGGTCGAGCTGCTGTTCGAGGGCGTCCTGTCGATGCGCTTCGACCAGCTGTGGTTCACCGGCCTCGTGGTCGGCCGCGCGGAGGACCAGGTGCTGCAGAGCCCCACCGTGGACATCCCGCACCTGAAGATCGAGCTCGGGTCCACCGGTCACGCCGCCCAGGTGGTGTGCCGTCGCCTGACCTGCGTGGGCGGCACCTCGCCGGACGGCAAGATCCTGTGGACGGTCACCGCGCCGCGTCCGAAATCCCGGATCGCCGCCGACATCCCGGCGGTCGAACAGGCCTGACTGCGGGTGGCGCGAGTCACCAGCGACAATGGAGGACGTGACCGCCACCCTGAGCAAGCCCGCACTGAAGATCGGCCCGTACGAGGTCGATCCCCCGGTGGTGCTCGCGCCGATGGCCGGCATCACGAACGTCGCGTTCCGGCGGCTGTGCCGCGAGTACGGCGCCGGGCTGTACGTGTGCGAGATGATCACCGCCCGCGCCGTCGTCGAGCGGCACCCCGGGACCATGCACATGATGGCCTTCGACCAGGGCGAGTACCCGCGGTCGATGCAGCTGTACGGCGTGGACCCGAAGACGATGCGGGAAGCCGTCAAGATCATCGTCGGCGAGGGCCTCGCGGACCACATCGACAGCAACTTCGGCTGCCCGGTCGCCAAGGTCACCCGCAAGGGCGGCGGCGCGGCGCTGCCGTACAAGCGCAAGCTGTTCGCGCAGATCGTGCGCGCATCGGTGGAGGCGGCCGAGGCCGCGGGCGTGCCGTTCACGGTGAAGTTCCGGATCGGCATCGACGACGACCACCACACCTTCCTCGACGCAGGCCGCATCGCCGAGGCCGAGGGCGCGGCGGCGGTGTCGCTGCACGCGCGCACGGCCGCGCAGCGCTACTCGGGCAAGGCCGACTGGAGCGCGATCGCCCGGCTGAAGGAAGCCGTGCAGACCATCCCGGTGCTGGGCAACGGCGACATCTTCACGGCCGACGACGCGCTGCGGATGGTGGCCGAGACCGGGTGCGACGGCGTGGTGGTCGGCCGCGGGTGCCTCGGCAGGCCGTGGCTGTTCGGCGAGCTGGAGGCCGCGTTCGCCGGCCGCCCGATCCCGGCGGGGCCGCGCCTGGGTGAGGTCGCCCAGGTGCTGCGGCGGCACGCGGAGCTGCTGGTCCAGCACGACGGCCACGACAAGGCGATGCGCGACCTGCGCAAGCACATGGCCTGGTACTTCATGGGCTTCCCGGTCGGCTCCGAGCTGCGCCGGCGGTTCGCGATGGTGTCATCGATGGACGAGCTGGACGAGCTGATCGGCCAGCTGGACCACGAGGCGCCCTTCCCGGCGGACGCCCTCGGCCCGCGCGGCCGCCAGGGCTCGCCCGGCAAGGTCACGCTGCCGCACGGCTGGCTCGACAACCCGGACGACGACCTGGTGCCCGAAGCGGAGGACATGCACTCGGGCGGCTAACGCCCGGCACGCCGCCGCGCGCGCTCGAAGTCCGCGTGCTGCACGGGGTTGGCCGCCCAGTACTCCTCCGGGATCCGGCCGACGGCGTCGACCAGGTAGCCGAAGTGGGTTTCCGCGAACGGGTCCCGGTTGAGGATCTCCAGCGCGCGCGGCACCAGGTGCGGCACCCCGATCTGCTGCCCGAGCAGGATGCGCACGCCTTCGGCGTCCAGCTCGTCCAGCGGGACCTGGCGCATCCGGTGGCAGGCGCTGATCAGATAGGTCGTGTCCGGCGGCGGGTCGCCCCAGTAGTCGTCCTCGAGCTGCTCCAGTGACAGGTGCGTCATGTTTCCTTCCGCTCACTCGCGGCGAGGGCGGCGCGCAGTTCGGCGATCTCGCGGCTCAGCTCGGCGATCTCCGCGCGCGTCACGGTCTGCGACGCGGCCTCGACCTCCTCCACCCGGCGCACCAGCCACGACGCGAAGGTCGCCGTCACCACGCCGAGCAGCGCGATGCCCGCGACCATCAGCCCCACCGCGATCAGCCGCCCGGTGCCGGACACCGGGTAGCGGTCGCCGTAGCCGACGGTCGTGATCGTCGTGATCGCCCACCACAACGCGTCCGGGAAGTTCCGGATGCCGGCCTCCTCGATCGGCCGTTCCGCTTCGAGCACGGCGAGCGCCGCGCAGAAGACGATCAGCACCGTGGCGCCGACGAAGTACACGACGACCCGCCCGCGCAGGGCGAGCGCGGCCGTGCGGTTGAGGACGTTCAGCATCGCGACGAGGCGCAGCAGCCGCAGCGGCCGGAGCAACGGGAGCACGATGACCAGGAGGTCCAGCACGTGACGGCGGAGAAATCGCGGTTTGTCCGGTGACTGGACCAGTCGCACGACGTAGTCCAGCGCGAACAGCCCCCACGCCAGCCATGTGACGACCTCGCACCACACCCGGCCGGTGCTGCCGAGCGACGGCTGGAGGATCGGCCAGGCGTAGGCGCCGAGGAACAACACCGCGACGCCCGTCAGCGGCCACTCCATGCGCTTTTCCCACATCTGCGTCTCCCGTCGGTCCGGCGCGATCGTCGCACGTGCCGGGGCGGTGATCCCGATCATTTCGTCCGGATCGTTACCCGGTTTCTGGTAGACACCAGAACCGATGGGCAAGCTGACCAACCGCGCCAGGGCGAAGGCCGACTACCTCTGGTTCATCGGTTCCCGCGAGTGGCCGGTCTTCGTCTCGGCGCTGGGCGTGCTGCTCGGCCTGGCCACGCTCGTGCCCAGCGCCGTCGGCATCGTGCTGTCGGTGATCGCGCTCGTGCTCGGCGTCCTGACGCTCACCCGCGACGTCCGGATGCTCCGCGGCCGCTGGGCCGCCTGGGAGTTCGCCACGATCGCCGCGCCGTTCCCGCACGCCGACGTGCCACCCCCGGCGAGCTACCCCGAAGCCCGCTACCTTGAGCTGCCCGGACGTGGAACCGCCCTGGTCAGCGACGCCATCGACCGGGCACTGTGGACACAGCGGTTCCCGGTCGAGGTCGCGCCGGACCCTTACCGCCTGCCCGCCGAGCTGAAGGCCACCGCGCCGTACGTGCTGCCGCTGCGCGCGCACGGCCGGCTGCTGTTCAACGGCAAGGTCGTCGGGATGCGGGGCGAGCCGCTGCCGTCGGTCGGGCACGGCGCGCCGATCCGGCTGCAGCGCACCCGGTTCTTCGACGCCCAGTGCTCGAACGAGCTGGCCACGCTGAGGATCGCCCGCCGGGACACCGACGAGGTCTTCGACCTGCGGCGGCAGATGATGGTCGACACCGCGGGCCGCCTGCACACGCTCGCCGAGAGCAGGCTGGCGGACATCGTCGGCGTGTCGACGGTGGCCGTCACGACCGACGGCTGGGTACTGGTGGTGCTCCAGTCCAACCGGAATTCGGCCAGCCAGTCACTGCTCGCCCCGTCGGGCAGTGGGTCGCTGGAGCCGCGTGACCTGGACGTTGACGACCTGCACGACGTCGTCCGCGCCGGGATGGAGCGCGAGCTGTGCGAGGAGACCGGGCTGCGCCGCGACGAGATCGTGTGCACGACGATCACCGGGTTCGCGCGCTGGATGGACCGCGGCGCGAAGCCGGAGTTCTTCGGGCTGACGGAGTTGTCCGCGACGCGGCAGGACCTGCTGGCCCGCAGGCCGAACCGGTCGGAGCGCGAGTTCACCGCCGCGACGCGGTTCGTGGAGGTCGACCTCGCCGCGTACGGCCGGGAACTGGCCGGCGGCGCGGACCTGCCGTCGCTGCCCGCGTTGCTCACCGACAGCGGTTCGGTGCCGCTGCTGCTGGCGTTGCGGGCGGCCGCACGGTGGACGGTCGGCGCGCCGCGGGAGGAGGACCGTGTTCACCCCTGACAGCCGGTCGCGGCTGCGCGACTCGCTGATCGCGTCGGCTCGCTCGGACGACCGGATCAGCGGTGCCGCGCTGACCGGGTCCGCTTCGGTTGGACGAGAGGACCAGTGGTCGGACATCGACCTGGCGCTCGCGGTGGCGGCCGACCGCGATCAGGTGCTCGCGGACTGGACCGACCGGATGTACCGCGACCACGGCGCCGTCCACCACCTGGACCTCGGCGTGTTCCGGGTGTTCCTGCTGCCGGACACGCTGCAGGTCGACATCGCGTTCTGGCCGGAGTCCGAGTTCGGGCCAACGGGTCCGACATTTCGGACGCTGTTCGGGAAGCCGAACGACCTGCCGCGGATCTCGCCGCCGTCGGCCGAGCACGTGGTCGGGATGGCGTGGCTGTACGCGTTGCACGCCCGGTCGTCGATCGCGCGGGGCCGGGTGTGGCAGGCGGAGTACATGATCAGCGGCGCGCGGGACGAGGTGCTCGCGCTGGCCTGCCTCCGGCACGGGGTGCGCGCCGTGCAGGGGCGCGGGATGGACGACCTGCCGGCGGAGGTCGTGGCGCCGTTCGCGGACGCCCTGGTCCGGTCCGTGGAGCCCGCCGAGCTGCGGCGCGTGTTCGGGGTCGTCGTGGAGCTGCTGATCGCCGAGGCCGGCCGGGTCGATGCGTCGCTCGCCGCACGGCTGTCGGGGCCGCTGCGGGGCCTGGTCAGCTGACCTCGACGGTGACAAGCGTGGCGTTGGCGCCGGCGAGGCGGATGGTGAACGTGCCGGTGCGGTTCGGGGTGACGTCGAGGTCCTCCGGCTCGGTGGGGTCGACGTCGGCGTTCGCGTCCGGGTAGCCGTCGACCACGATGTCGTCCGGGCGGTCCGAGGAGACGTTCACCTGGAGCGGCTGGCCGACCTTCCCCGCGATCACGAGGTTCGCCGGCTCGACCTGCCCGTTCCGGTAGGCCACGTCGACGATCGAGGCACCGGCGCTGGTGGGCGCCGCGGACGCGGGCGGCGCGGAAGTGGGCTGCGCTGGGTTGGGCGGCGCCGGGTCGGGCGCCTGGTCGTCGCCACCGGACGAGCAGCCGGCAGCAGCGAGCGCGATCAAGGTCGTGACAAGGACACGGCGCACCATGCGGCCCAAGCTAAGCCGGGGGCGGGCGGCGCGCAGGGCAGCGCTCACGTCGGAGTGACGCCGCTAAGCCCGCACTTCCTCGACGTGGAAGTAGCCGACCGGCTTGGGACCCTCGCTCACCACGACCACCGTCCCGGGCGCGATGCGGTACGGGCCCGAGTTCTCGACGGCCAGCCAGCGCGCCTCAGCCGGCGTGACCAGCGCTCCGGCGACGAGGTTCCGGAGCACGAAGGACGCGAGACCCGAGTGGGCGGTGTGCGGGGGCACGAAGGCGTTGGCCGCGTAGAAGTCGGGCCGCGGTGGGCCGGTTTGACGACCGCCCTGCTCCGGGGTGAGCCACACGACCCGTCCGCGGAACGGGAAGGGCTCGTCGGCCGGCTGGTTCGCCACGGGCGTCAGTATGCCGCGTCAGGGCCGGGGCGCCCGTTCGCCGTGGGTGGCGGTGTACTCGGCGGCCAGCCAGGGGCCGAGGTCGTCGATCAGCATCGCCAGGATCGCGGGATCGGCGGTGGGTTCGCGAGCGGTCTGGGCAGCGGTGCGCATCTGCTCGAGCCGCTCGGGGTAGTAGCGCCCGAACAGCTCGGCGGAGCGGGCGAGGTCGCTCGTCCAACCGCCCCACCGGGGCATGACCAGGGTGAACCCGGTCCGCACGAGGCGCCGCGCCACCGAGCGGCTCAGGGTGCGGCGTTCGTGGTCCGTCGCCGTCTGGGCGCGCTCGCGCCAACCCGGGAGCAGCGTCCTGAGGTCACCGTTCGTCTCGCGCGCGAGCAGCGAGGTGGGGCGATAGCGGGGCAGGTGCTCGGCCAGGTCGTCGCCCAGGAGCGGCGTGCACAGGCAGGCGACGAAGAAGCCGCCGTCGTGGCGCTCGGCGTCGCTGAGGAGCATGCGGGCACTGGCGAGCTGGATGCCGGCGCCGTTGATCTGGGGGAACGCACGGTCGAGAGCGTCCTCGATCCGCCTGGCAGCCGCGCAATCGGCGTCGGTGGGCTCGTTGTGGAGAGCGAGCAGGACGTCGAGGTCGGAAACCCCGGGGACGGCGGTGCCACGCGGGATGCTGCCGTAGAGGTAGGCGCTGTGCAGGCGAGCGAAAGTCCCAGCGACGTGCACCCGCAGAGCCTCGACGACGGCGGCGAACTCTGCGGGTACTTGCTCCAGCGAGCCCTCGCGCGCGATCGTCCCGTCCGGCGCCAGGCCACGATGGTCCACCCGATCACTGTGTCCGATACGCGCATTCGGGAGTTCCGGTTCGGGCAGGTAGTTTCTTCGGGTGCGGAGCCGGGACCTGGCCGAACTGGCGAGGCTGTTCGAGATACCACCGAACCGCAAGTGACTTCCAAGAGGCCCATCCCATGACGAGGCACAGATGCGGTGTCTGCCGAAGCCTCCGGGGAGGCGGGCATCAGTAGGTTTTGGCGCCGCGGGCCGACTGCTGACCATGCCGAGGCCCGGGAGATCGCGGAGCGTCTCGGTCGTCTTGCCGCCAGTCGGGCACCAGATGCCCTCCGAACGTTGGCGGAGGTCCCGGAGCGCTTTGACGAAGTCGGCGAGAGCGGGATCGTCTACCAGGTGGTAGTGGAAGCGTGGCCGGAGGACGACTCCAGCTTGTGAATATCGGTGGCCGTCGATGGCGGCCGCGTCAGCGCCCTGCGCCCCGTGGGCTGGGGGACGTCCGTCAGGTTGACGGACTGACGCAGCGGAGAGATCAGTCGGCCGCCGAGAATGCTCAAGACACGACGAAGGCCCAGGTCCGGAGTAGACACCCGCTGACCTGGGCCTTCGCGCGAAGAGCGGATGACGGGAATCGAACCCGCGTTCTCAGCTTGGGAAGCTGATGTTCTACCATTGAACTACATCCGCAGCGACGCACAGCATACACAAACGTCGCCCCCTGGTGAGAGCACCCCCTTGACTCTGTGGGTCGCAAGTGACAACACTCGTTGTCGAGAGGGTGGTGGGTGCATGGACGAGCGACTGCCGGATCCCGAGTTGTTCCGTCGTGGGGGTTTCAGCCTCGCGGCCAAGCTCTTCGTCAAGCACGACATCCGCGCCACCGAGCGCCAGGTGCGCCGCTTCCGGGAGTTCGCCCAGGTGCAGGACCCGAGGGCCGACGCGGTCGTCGCGCTGTTCCGTCGTCTTCCGAAGAACCGTGGGCGGCAGCTGTTCGAACAGGCGCTCGCCGACGGCATCCACAGCCTGGACAACCCGCCGCCGGAACTCGTCGACTTCTTCGAGCACGTCGAGGCCACCCCGTACTGGGTCGACCCCGCCCGGCTCGACCGGGGCGCGCGGGCCATCATCCGCACCGGCGTGCTCGGCCTCTTCCCGCTCGGCGACATGTCCCTCATGGGCGGCTACCTCGCCTCGCGCGCGACGAAGGCCCTCGTCGCCACCGGGGAGATCGAACGGATGGCCAGCCAGCGCCTCGTGGAGACCGCGGCCTGGTGGATGGACGTCACGACCCCCGGCGCGCTGGCCATGCACGGCACCGGCTACGCCTCCGCCCTGCGCGTCCGCCTCGTGCACGCCCACGTCCGCGCCGCCCTGAACCGCCGCCCCGACTGGGACTACGACGAGTGGGACAAGCCGGTCAACCAGGTCCAGACGG
This sequence comes from Amycolatopsis sp. NPDC006131, assembly GCF_040614175.1. Classification (NCBI taxonomy): domain Bacteria; kingdom Bacillati; phylum Actinomycetota; class Actinomycetes; order Pseudonocardiales; family Pseudonocardiaceae; genus Amycolatopsis; species Amycolatopsis sp. NPDC006131. The sequence continues at coordinate 97,966 of NZ_JBEXTX010000004.1, read as the reverse complement.
CCGGCACGCTGCTCCTGTTCTCCCTCGTCTTCGTCTACGGCACCCAGCTGCTCGGCATCCGCTACAGCGACCGCGAGCGCGCCGACATCCTGCACCTCTGGCGCTACGTCGGCTGGCTGCTCGGCGTCGACGAGGAGCTCCTGCCCGCCACCGAAGACGACGCCTGGCGCCTGTTCTGGCTGCTCGCGTCCACCGAGTTCATCCCCGACGAGGACAGCAAACGCCTCGCCCGCGCCCTGCTCGAAACGCACGCGGCGATCGGCGAGGGGCGCGGCGCCGTCGGCAAGGTCCTCTCCCACGTCTCGGTCGCCGTGCACTCCTCCATCAGCCGCCTGGTGCTGGGCAAGTCCAACGCCGACTTCCTGGAGATCCCCAACGACCCGATCGCACAGGGCGCCATCCTCGCGGTGGCCGCGGGCAACTTCGCCGCTGAGACCGCGCGCCGCTTCATCCCCGGCGCGACGGCGCTGCAGGAGTACCTCGGCACCCTCGAACGCCGCCGCTACGTCGACCGCCTCGGCAAGATCTTCAAACTCGATCCCACCTACGCCCGCCACATGAAAGCGGCCTAGCTAGGGTTGGGCCGTGCTGCTCAGTGACCGCGACCTCCGCAAAGAGCTCGAAGCCGGCCGTCTCGGCATCGACCCCTTCGACCCGGCGATGCTCCAGCCGTCCAGCATCGACGTGCGGCTGGACCGGTTCTTCCGCGTGTTCAACAACAGCCAGTACACCCACATCGACCCGAAGCTCCAGCAGGACGAGCTGACGTCGCTGGTCGAGAAGGACGGCGAGGACGCCTTCGTCCTCCACCCGGGTGAGTTCGTGCTCGCCTCGACGTTCGAGCTGGTCACGCTGCCCGACGACCTCGCGGGCCGCCTCGAGGGCAAGTCCTCCCTCGGCCGCCTCGGGCTGCTCACGCACTCCACCGCCGGGTTCATCGACCCCGGCTTCACCGGCCACATCACGCTGGAGCTGTCGAACGTCGCGAACCTGCCGATCACCCTGTGGCCGGGCATGAAGATCGGCCAGCTGTGCCTGTTCCGGCTCACCAGCCCGGCGGAGAACCCGTACGGCTCGGCCGCCGTCGGCTCCCGCTACCAGGGCCAGCGCGGCCCGACGCCGTCGCGCGCCCACCTGAACTTCCACATCGCCGACACCAACCGCTAAAGCCCCAGCAGCTCACGGGCCCGCCGGGCGGCCTCCACCAGGTCCCCGGTGATCAGCGAGTCGACCCCACGCAGGCCGGCGCGGTCGAGCAGGCGCTTCTCGTTCAGAACCCACTCGCCGCGCTCGGCCAGCACCGCGTGCCCGGCCTGCATCGCCGCCGTGGCGAGCGCGCCCGCGAACTCCGCCACCTGCCCGCGCGGCGCGTAGTTGTGCTCGGCGTAGGTCAGCGTCAGCGACGCCCGCTCGCGCCACACGGCGGGCGCCGACTTCCGCAGCGCCTCCGGGAACTCGACCTCCGGCAGCGAACCCCGCAGCACCCGGTTCACCGCCAGCTCGGCGACCACCAGGTAACTCGGGATCCCGGCCAGGTGGAACATCAGCGGCTCCCAGTGGAACCGGCCCTCCCGCGCCTCGGCCAGCTCGTGCTCAACCACGTCCAGGTCGCGGTAGTGGACGTCGGCCCGGCGCCCGTCGATCGTCAGCCACGCGCCACCGTTGAACACGCCGCCGCCCCAGCCGCCGATCTCGGACACCTCACCCGGCCAGCCCAGCGCACGCAGGTCGGCGGGGTCGAAGCGCCCGCGGTAGTAGATCGCGAAGTCCCAGTCGCTGTCCGGGCGCGCGGTGCCCGTTGCCCGTGAGCCGCCCAGCGTCACGGCCTGGACGCCGGGCAGGCCGGCCAGCCGCTCGGCCACCTCGTCTTCGAAGGTCATGCGTCCAAACTCCCATGATCGGGTGGTCCATGTCACCCGGTGGTCCGGCATGGACTGGACCATTTTGTAGGTTGCTCCGAATGGAGGAAACACCTCAGGCAAAGGAGCACGGGTCGTGAGTTCGACGACGACCGGGGAGCGAGCCGGTCAGCAACATCTCGCCCATGTCGTGTTCATCGCCGGCGCGGCCGCGGTCGGCGGGTTCCTGTTCGGGTACGACAGCTCGAACATCAACGGTGCCGTCCTCGGCATCCAGCGGCACTTCGAGGTCGGTGACGGGGTGACCGGGCTGACCGTGTCGAGCGCGCTGATCGGTTCGGCCGTCGGCGCCTGGTTCGGCGGGCTGCTGTCCGACCGGATCGGCCGCATCCGGACCATGCAGCTCGCGGCGGTCCTGTTCCTGGTCAGCGCCCTCGGAGCGATGTTCCCGTTCAGCGTGTGGGACCTGGCGATCTGGCGCGTGGTCGGCGGCATCGCGATCGGTGTCGCGTCCGTGATCGGCCCGGCCTACATCGCCGAGGTCGCGCCGCCCGCCTACCGCGGCAGGCTCGCCTCGCTGCAACAGCTGGCGATCGTCCTCGGCATCGGGGTGTCCGCGCTGGTCAACTGGGTCATCAAGGCCCTCGCCCCGATCGGCGCGGACGGCGCGCACGACCTCAACGGCAACCTCGGCGGCATCGAGCCGTGGCAGTGGATGCTGGGCGCCGCGGCGGTGCCCGCGGTGATCTACTTCGTGCTCGCCTCGATCATCCCCGAGTCCCCGCACTTCCTGCTGGCCAACGGCAAGATCGAGCGGGCCCGCAAGGTGCTGCGCGAGGTCGAGGGCGGTGACGTCGACGCCAAGCTCGAAGACATCCGCCGCAGCCTGAAGACCGAGAAGCGGTCCCGGGTCCGCGACCTCGTCGGCGGCCGGTTCGGGTTGCTGCCGATCGTGTGGGTGGGCATCGCGCTGGCGGTGTTCCAGCAGTTCGTCGGCATCAACGTGATCTTCTACTACAGCGACACGCTGTGGCACTCGGTCGGCCAGAACACCGACTCGCTGCTGATCTCGATGGTCAGCCCGGTCATCAACATCATCGGCACGTTCATCGCGATCGCCTTCATCGACAAGGTCGGCCGCAAGCCGCTGCTGCTGATCGGCTCGGTCGGCATGCTGGTCGGCCTCGGCGTGGCGGCGATCGCGTTCGGCAACGCGCAGACCGTCGGCGGCGAGCTGAGCCTGCCGGGCGCGTGGGGCCCGATCGCGCTGGTGTTCGCGAACCTGTTCGTGATCTCCTTCGCGATGTCGTGGGGCGTGATCCTGTGGGTCATGCTCGGCGAGATGTTCCCGCTGCGCATCCGCGGCGCCGCGCTGGCCGTGGGCACCGCGGCGAACTGGGTCGCCAACTGGGCGGTCACGGTCAGCTTCCCGAGCATGGCCGACTGGAACCTGTCGATCACCTACTGGATCTACGCGGCGTTCGCGCTGCTGTCGATCCCGTTCGCGCTGCGCTTCGTCCGCGAGACCAAGGGCACCGCGATCGAGGACGTCAGCTGACGAACGCCCGCTCGATGATGGCCCTGGTGTCGGCGCCCGCGGGCAGCGTGCCGAACGCGATGCCCCAGTCGCCGCCGAGGCGGGACGCGCAGAACGCGTCCGCGATCGCCTTGGGCGCGAAGCGCACCAGCAGCGAGCCCTGCAGCACCAGGGCCATCATCTCGGCCAGCCGCCGCGCCCGGTACTGGAGGTCCTCCAGGTCGGACAGCTCCTTGCGCACCCGCGCGATCGCGTCGTCCAGCCGGGCGTCGGCGCCCGCGGCGAGGTCGAGTTCGGCGAAGAACGCCTCCACCGACTCCGGCTGCTTGCCCATGGCGCGCAGGGAATCCAGCGCCGCGACGTTGCCGGAACCCTCCCAGATGGACAGCAGCGGCGCCTCGCGGTAGAGCCGCGGCATGCCGGAGTCCTCGACGTAACCGTTGCCGCCCAGGCATTCCAGCGCCTCGGCGGTGTGCGCGGGGCCGCGCTTGCACACCCAGTACTTCGTGACCGCGAGCGCCAGCCGCCGGAACGCCTGCTGGTCCGGGTTCGCGGTCGCGCCGGCCAGCCGCAGCGCGACGGTGGTGGCCGCCTCGGACTCGACGACCAGGTCCGCCAGCACGTTCGCCATCGCGGGCTGGTCCACCAGGTTCGCGCCGAACGCCTTGCGGTGCCGCGCGTGGTGCACGGCCTGCACGACGCCTTGGCGCATCAGCGAAGTGCTGCCGAGGACGCAGTCGAGGCGGGTGTTGTTGACCATTTCGATGATGGTCGGCACGCCGCGGCCCTCCTCGCCGACGAGCCAGCCGACCGCGCCGTCGTACTCGATCTCGGACGAGGCGTTGGACTTGTTGCCGAGCTTGTCCTTGAGGCGCTGGAAGAAGATGCGGTTGCGGGAGCCGTCGGGCAGCACGCGCGGGAGCAGGAAGCAGGACAGGCCGCCGGGCGCCTGGGCGAGGGTGAGGAACATGTCGGACATCGGCGCCGACGTGAACCACTTGTGGCCGGTCAGCACGTACGTGCCGTCACCCGCGGGACGCGCGGTGGTGGTGTTCGCGCGGACGTCGGAACCGCCCTGCTTCTCGGTCATCGACATGCCGGCGATCAGGCCGCGCTTGGTGGCCGGGACGCGCAGGCCGTAGTCGTACTCGGTGGCGGCGAGCAGCGGCTCGTAGGCGGCCGCCAGCTCGGGGTTGTGGCGCAGCGTCGGGACCGCGGCGTAGGTCATCGAGATCGGGCAGATGTGGCCGCCCTCGGCCTGGTTCCAGACCAGCACCTTGGCGGCGCGCGCGACGTGCGCGCCTTCGCGGTCGTCACGCCAGGGGGTGGCGTGCAGGCCGTGGCCGACGGCGACGGTCATCAGCTCGTGCCAGTAGGGGTGGAACTCGACCTCGTCGACGCGGTTGCCGTAGCGGTCGTGGGTGTGCAGCTTCGGCGGGTTCTCGTTGGCGACGCGGCCCCACTCCTGGCCCTGGGCGCTGCCGGCGAGGCGGCCCAGCTCGTGGACCTCGTTCTCGGCCCAGGCCGCACCTTCGCGGCGGAGGCCGTCGAGGAGGGCCGCGTCGTCGGCGACGTCGTAGTCGACCAGTGGCGGGACCTGGTTCAACACCTCGTGCGTGTCAGGCATCCTTGCCTCCCAGTGCGCGGAAGATGAACGTGCGGAGCGCGCCGACCGCGTCGGCGCTGTCGGTGGTCAGGGGGCCGATGAGCACCTCGGCGGCGCCACCGACCAGTGCGGCCGCGGTGAGGTCGGCGTCCTGCGGCGGCAGCTCGCCGGTGCGGACGCCCTCGCGGACGTGGCGGGCGAGCTCGTCCCGGAAGACGCGCCGGAAGACGATGCGCTCGGCCTCGATCGGGGCGTCGACCGGCTCGGCCAGCAGGGCGTACGCCTGGCGGGGCACCTTGAGCGCGCGCTCGGCGAAGGTCTCGACGATGGCGGCGACGCGCTCGGCGGGGCTGCCGGGCCGCTCCGCGGCCTGCCGGACGGCCTCCACCTCGTGGTTCACGACGTTGCGGAACAGCTCGACGACCAGCTCGGCCTTGCCGGGGAAGTGGCGGTAGACCGTGCCGGTGGCGACGCCGGCCTGCTCCGCGACGGCACTCACGGAGCAGCCCGCGTAGCCACGCTCGGCGAGGATCTCACCGGCGGCGGTCAGGATCGCCTCGCGCTGCGCGTCGAGGCGAGCCTGGACCTGAGGGGTGCGTCGGTAGGGCACGGGAAGAAGTGAAGCACTGATTCAGCGCTTCACGCAAGGGCCTCCCGGTAGACGGCGCGAGTCAGACCGGTGATCCGGTCCGCGGAGTCCGCCCAGCTCAGCGTGGTCGGTTCGGAGGTGAGGACGACGACGATGCGCCGGTCGCCGTCGGCAGTGCCGCTGGTGTGCATGACCCGGCTGGTCAGGTCCACGTCGCCGCTGGAGGCGACGGCGAGTGCCGACCGGGCCTCGGGCGAGGCGAGCACGCGCTTGGTGTTCTCGGAAACGCACTCCTCGCCCGGGGCCGGTGCCGCGCCGAAGCCGGACCAGCCCTGCTTCACCGCGCCCGGCCGCCGGAGCGCGCTCGGGATGCCGAACGACTGGTCGAACCCGTCATCGCCGCACTTCGTGAACTGCTCCAGGTTGTCCATGATGAAGTCGCGGAACTTCGGGTGCGCCTCCTCCAGGACGTAGGAGTAGGTCTTCGCGATGTCCGCGGCGCTGACCGCGGTGTAGCCCCACGTGCCGCGCTTCTCGGCGGGCGGCGGCGCGGTGTCGGTGAGACCGATCTTCGCGACCATCCGGTTGACGATCTCCTCCCAGCCGTCGCGCACCCACAGCACACTGGCCGCGTCGTCGTTGCTGGAGCGCAGCATCGGTTCCAGCAGCGCGAGGTCGTCCGCCGGGATCTCGTAGTCCGGTCCGTGCGATTCGAGGTAGTCCAGCGCGATGAACAGCTTCACCAGCGAGGCCGACCGGTACTGCCGGTGTTCGTTCGCGGCATGGACCGCACCGGTTTCACGGTCGAGCACCGTGTACCCGGCGGTCATGCCGTCGGGCAGTTCGGCGGCTTGCGCGGGCACGGCCAGAAGCGCCGTCGACGCCACGAACGCGGCGGCGAGGCTCAGGACTTTACGCACGTCGGTTCCCCACAGATCGATGATCGAATTGGTGAGGCGCACACTATCGCTTCGTCAGGTTTCGACCAGCGGGCGCAGTGCGTTCACCAGATCTTCCTCGCGAGGGCTTTGCAGCATCCGGTAGTCCGGGCGGCCACCGTTGTCCGCGTCGACCGAGCTCGGGCACACGTCCCCGCTCTCCAGGGTGAACTCCGCGACCGGCCGGGAGGTGCGTGCTTCGAACACGCGGTAGGCGTAGGAGGTGTGCAGGAAATCCACCTCGTGGGCTCCGCCGTACGTGCAGGTGGTCGCGACCTCGCCGGCCGAAACGGCGTACTCGCAGACGATCAGCTGGACCGCGGACTCCGGCTCGCCTTCGGCGTCCCACTCGACGGGCACGCGCAGGCTCCACGTGTCGTAGGGCCGGCCGACATCGCCGACGCCATCTCCCGCGTTGACGAAGAGCACGGGGTGCACTCCGCTGCCGCTGTAGGGCGCGGCGCGGTCGGTGTAGGCGTTGGGGTGCCGCACCTCGGCGTCGGGGCGGCCGAGCGGGCACGGGTTCGGCGGGAGCACCGGCGCCGGTTCCGAGGACACCGGCTCGTCCTCGAACAGGGCTTCCCCGTAGAGCGGCAACGTCACGAGGGCCAGCGCGAAGAGCACGGGGAAGACCAGCAGCCACCGACGCGACATTCCGCCCTCCCCAGCCAGGTCACCTACCGCCCGTAGCGTTTCGCGATCTCGCCGTACCGCGCAAGTACCGCGGCGCGCAGCTCGGGATCGCTGCGCGGCACGGGCTCGATGAAGACCTCGGTGACGTCGGAGAACTCGTCGTGCAGCTCGGCGGCGAGGCGGACGCACGCGCGCTCCACGTCCGCCGCCCCGAGCGCGTCGTCGAAGTCCACGCGCGCGCACACCAGGATCTGGTCCGTCCCCAGCAGCATCGTCTGCAGGTCGACCACCGACTCGATCTCGGGCGCCCCGGCCAGGTGCTCGCGGATCCCCCGCAGGACGGGCAGATCCGCCTGCCGCCCGATCAGCAGCCGCAGGTTCGTCCGGCCGAGCACGTACGCCACAACGGCGAGCAGCACGCCGATCAGGATCGACGCGACCCCGTCGTACACGGCGGAACCGGTGACGTGGTGCAGGAACAACCCGGCGAACGCCAGCACCAGGCCGATCAGCGCGGCCGAATCCTCCAGGAACACCGTCTTCGGCGCCGGGTCGTCGATGTAGCGCAGGAACTTCCAGATCGTCCGGTTCTGCTCCGCCGCGCCCCGCCGCACCTGGCGGAACGCCTGCGTCCACGACACCGACTCCAGGACGAACGCCAGCGCCAGCACGACGTACCCGACGATCGGGCTGGTCTGCTCCACCGGCTCCCCGAATACCGTCGAGAAACCCTCGTACAGCGCGAAAGTCGCACCGGAGGCGAAGATGGACACCGCCGCGAGCAGCGACCAGAAGTACCGCTCCTTGCCGTACCCGAACGGGTGCACGACATCCGCCGGGCGGCCGGACCGGCGCAGCGCCGTGAGGAGCAGGATCTCGGTGAACGTGTCGGCCACCGAGTGCGCCGCCTCGGAGAGCATCGCCCCCGAACCGGTGATCACGCCGGCCACGGCCTTCATCACGGCGATGGCCAGGTTCACCCCGCCCGCCAGCAACACGGTGAGGGTGCTTTCGCCGCCGGCGTCCCGGCGCTCCGGTTCCTCGCTCACCGGCCGATCCTACGAGCGGATCACAGCCGCTGCAGGCCGTCCAGCACGCGCTTCATCAGCTCGAGCGGCGGGCGCCCCTCGGCGGTCCGTTCGATGCCGTGGATGTGCAGCAACCCCAGTTCGGCCATGTCGGACAACAGCACCCTGGCCACGCCGAGCGGGATCGACAGCAGCGCCGCGACCTCCGCCAGCGAGCGCGGGGTGTCGACCACCGCGCGGACCGGCTGGTACTCCGCGCTCAGCGCGGGACCGGTCCACTTCGCGTCGGCGCGGACCGAGACCAGCGTCTCGATCGCCAGCTCGTAGACGGAGTGCGTGCGCCCCTTGGTCAGCACGTACGGCCGCACGCGCAGCCGGTTCTCGTCGTCGGGGTCGAGCAGCTCGGGGGGCTCCGGCTCGGCGGCGGGCGCGGGCTCGGGGCGAGGCCGCGGCGAGGGCTTGAACTCCTCGCGCGGTTCGGGGTCCGGCAACGGTTCGGGCTCCGGTTCGGGCGCGGGCCGCGGCTCCGGTTCACCGAACCGAGCGAGCTGCTTCTCGGTCGGGAACCGCGCGCCTGCGGCCCGTTTGGTCGTCGTGGTCTCGGCGGGGACAGGGCCCGGAGCTTGTGGTTCCGGGCCAGGGGGGTCGGCGTGTTCGCCGGTCAGCTTCCGCAACTGCTTCACGGACGGGAACCGGGCACCGGCGCGCGCGACCACCGGCTCACCGGCCGGTCCGGTCCCGTCGGGTACTCCCATGCTCAGCCCCGTTCGCGCGCGTCAGCATCCTCCGCGGGCAGCGTCGGCAGCGTGACGAACAGGATAACCCGGGTGTCGAGACCCCAACGGGCGGTGACGGTGAAGGCGCCCGCCGTGCGGAACGCGCTGGCGCGGGGGTGGATCCCGCGTGCGCGAGGGTGGAACTCGGAGTCAGCGACGCGCCCGCCCACGCGCGCGCACCTGCCCCGCGGGTGGCGCGCTGCGGTGGGCGGCAATCCGCCGCCGGTGGCGGCCCTGCGGGTGGTGGCGGCGAAGGCGCCCGCCGTGCGGAACGCGCTGGCGCAGGGGTGGAACCCGCGTGCGCGAGGGTGGAACTCGGAGTCAGCGACGCACCCGCCCACGGGCGGCGCACCTGCCCCGCGGGTGGCGCGCTGCGGTGGGCGCCCGACCGGCCGCCCCACCGAGCCGCGCGGCCAGCGACGCACCCACTCCGCAGCGCGGTGGGCGGCAATTCCGCCGCCGGTGGCGGCCCAACGGGTGGTGACGGTGAAGGCGCCCGCCCGGCCGCACGTCCGCCCCGGCGGGTCGCGCGGCACCCGAGGCACTCCCGTCGAACCGTCCCGCGGGCGGTAACGACGAAGGCCACCCCGCCGCGGCGGGGTGGCCTTCGTGTGCACCGGAAGTTACTTGTCCTCGGTCGGCAGCGGCGTGCCGGTCGACACCTTGTCCGTCGGGGCGTCGGCCTCCAGCGGGTCCGACTCGACGGCCGGCAGCGAGTCCGCGCCGGGCGCAGGCGCGGGCTGCGGGCGGCGCTTGACCGCCGACAGCAGCAGCTGCGAGACGTCGACGACCTCGACCTTCTCGCTCGCCTTGCCGTCGTTCTGCCGCGCGGTCACACCGTCGGTGAGCATGACGCGGCAGAACGGGCAGCCGGTCGCGATCTTCGACGGCGCGGTGCCGAGCGCCTCGTCGACGCGCTCGATGTTGATCCGCTTGCCGATCTTCTCTTCCATCCACATGCGGGCGCCACCGGCGCCGCAGCACATCGACCGGTCGCCGTGCCGCGGCATCTCGCGGAACTGCGCCCCCGACGCGCCGACCAGCTCACGCGGCGCCTCGTAGACCTTGTTGTGGCGGCCCAGGTAGCACGGGTCGTGGTAGGTGACGTCGTCGGCGATCGGCGCGACCGGCACCAGCCGCTTCTCCCGCACCAGGCGGTTGAGCAGCTGCGTGTGGTGCACGACCTCGAACTTCCCGCCGAGGTCCGGGTACTCGTTGGCGAGGGTGTTGAAGCAGTGCGCGCAGGTCGCGACGATCTTGCGGCTGCCCGCCTCCCGGCCCTCGAACACCGAGTTCAGCACCTCGACGTTCTGCTGCGCGAGCATCTGGAACAGGAACTCGTTGCCGGCGCGGCGGGCCGGGTCACCGGTGCACGACTCCTCCGGGCCGAGCACGGTGTACTTGACCCCCGCGATGTGCAGCAGCTCGGCCACCGCGCGGGTGGTCTTCTTCGCCCGGTCCTCGAACGCGCCGGCGCAGCCGACCCAGAACAGGTACTCGGTGTCGCCCAGCTCGCCGTCGAACACGGGCACCTCGAAGTCCAGGTCCTCGGCCCAGGCCATCCGGTCCTTGGCGTTCTGGCCCCACGGGTTGCCCTTGTTCTCCAGGTTCTTGAACATCCCGTTCAGCTCGGTCGGGAAGTTCGACTCGATCATGACCTGGTAGCGGCGCATGTCGACGATGTGGTCGACGTGCTCGATGTCCACCGGGCACTGCTCCACGCACGCGCCGCAGGTGGTGCACGACCACAGCACCTCGGGGTCGATCACACCGCCGTCGTCGCCGACCAGCGGGCGCTCGGCCTCGGCCAGCGCCAGCACGTCGATGCCGGCGTACGGGTTCTCGCCGGTCAGGCCGACCTCTTCACCCGTGACGTCCTTCTTGCCGCCCGCGAGCAGGTACGGCGCCTTCGCGTAGGCGTGGTCGCGGAGCTGGGTGATGACCAGCTTCGGCGACAGCGGCTTGCCGGTGTTCCACGCCGGGCACTGCGACTGGCAGCGGCCGCACTCGGTGCAGGTGGTGAAGTCGAGCCAGCCCTTCCAGCTGAAGTCCTCGATCTGGCCGGCGCCGAAGACGTCCTTCTCCGGGTCGGCCTCCTCGAAGTCGAGCGGCTTGCCGCCGCTCATCATCGGCTTCAGCGCGCCCAGCGCGGTGCCGCCGTCGGCCTCGCGCTTGAAGTAGATGTTGAAGAAGGCGCTGAAGCGGTGCCAGGCAACGCCCATGGTGAGCGTCTGGCCGACGATGTAGAGCCAGATCATGCCGGACAGCAGCTTGACCAGCGCGGTGATCGTGACGGCGACCGTGCTGGCGGGCAGGATCTCGGCGAGCGGCTTCGTGACGAAGCTCGTCCACAGCGCCGGGTCCTCGATGCCGCTGGAGATCTTGAACGCCTTCACGCCGAGGATGCCGAGACCCTCGACGATCACCACGGTCTCGACGAAGTAGGCCTGCTTGAAGTTCGACCCGGCGAAGCGCGACTGCCGGTCGGCGCGGCGCGGGTGGTTCAGCTGGCGGATGATCACCAGCGCGAGACCGCCGACGACGGTGCCGAGGCCGAGCAGTTCGGTGAGCAGCAGCCAGATGCTCCAGTTGCCGATGATCGGCCAGTGGAAGTGCGGGTCGAACGTCTCGCCGTAGGCCTCGAACCAGGACAGCGAGCCGATCAGGAAGCCCCACATGACCAGCCAGTGCCACGGGCCGACGTGGCGGAACTTGTTCATCCGCGTGTGGGCGGCGAACTCCTTGATCAGCGTCATGATGCGCGGCCCGAACGGGCCGTTGCGCGTCGCGTCCGGTTGACCGAGCCGGATGATCCGGACCATCCGGTACACGCCGGTGCCGAACATGATCCAAGCGACGATGCTTACGGCGACGCCGACCACGCCGAGCGTGATCTGCAGTGCACCCATGATCGGGGCCTTTCGTCCGTGATGTGGTGGGTTGGCGGGAGCCTAACCGGATTTACTCATGAGTAACCGATCGGCGCGAGTTGAGTCCCACGAGTGTGGCGTAGGACTCGCTGGATATCGGGACGATCGTACCGGTAGTTTGGCGGGATGGTCGCCTATCTGCTGCTCGCTCTGGCCATCGCGGCCGAGGTCACCGCCACTGTTTCGATGAAGTTGTCCGAGGGCTTCACCAAACTGTGGCCGTCGGTGATCGTCGTGGCCGGGTACCTCGTCGCGTTCGCGGCGCTGGCGAGCGTGCTGAAGCGCGGGATGCCGGTCGGGGTGGCGTACGCGATCTGGGCCGCGGTGGGCGTCGCGGCGGTCGCGATCATCGGCGTGCTGTTCCTGGGCGAGCCGGTGAACCCGACGATCGTCGCCGGGCTGGCGCTGGTCATCGGCGGTGTGGTGCTGATCGAGGTGGGTTCGGCGTGAAGCCCCAGCGCGACGGGCGGCGGGCCCGCGGCGAGAAGCGGCGGCAGGAGATCATCGACGCGACGCTGCGGGTGATCGAGCGGGACGGCGTGGCCGGGGTGACGCACCGGACGGTCGCGGCCGAGGCCGGGGTGCCGACGACGTCCACGACCTACCACTTCGAGACGCTCGACGACCTGCTGATCGCGACCCTGATCGCGTGCGCGCGCGACATGGCGACCGAGGTGTACTGGACGATCGACCGGGCCAGGTCGCGGGGCAGCCGGGGCGCGTCCGAGGTGGCGACGCTGCTCGCGGAGGCGCTGGGCCCGCGCCGGGGCCGGACGATGGCGGAGTACGAGCTGTACCTGCTGGCCGCGCGCCGGCCCGAGCTGCGGCCGGCGGCGCGGCGGTGGCTGGACGTGCTGACCACGATGGTGCGGCCGGACGACCTGGTGGCGCTGCGGGTGTTCCTGGCCGGGATCGACGGGCTGCTGATCCAGGGCCTGATCGACGACGAGCCGCCGACCGCCGAGGAGCTCCGGCCGACCGTGGAGTACCTGCTGAAACCCCGGTGATCAGTGCGGGACCGGCACCGTGTGGGCGACCGCCGCGGTCGCGGTCACGCGTTCGGCCGCTGGGTGCGTCGCGCCGACCAGCACCGGGTTCCGCAGCAGCGCAGGTCGACCAGCGGCGCGGCCATCGGGCGCTCCACCACCGGGAAGGCGAGCGCCGTGACGGCAAGGCAGACCACGGTGGGCACCGACCACCAGGCCGCGCCTGCGGCACCCTGCCCGACCCGGCCGACGACGACCATCCACCCGCCGCGCGCGAGCGCCATCAGGGCGCACGACACCACGAACAGCCCGAGACCCAGCGCGAACATCCGGCGGCGCCCGAAGACGTCGCCGAGCGCGCCGGACGTCACGAACGTCGCGGCCCCGACGAGCGCAGGCGGTGCCGAGCACCCCGCCGGTCTTCACCGCGCTGGTCGTGGACATCCCGCCTCCCGTGGTCCGGCGACCATGGCGGCCGCCGCCACGTCGCCTCATCCGGGGGTGAAAGGACTCAGCCCTTGTTCTCGTACACCGGCACGACCATCGCGCGCGCCAGCGTCGCCCCGAACATGTTGAAGCCAAGGAACGCGGGCGTCGCCGTCTCGGGGAGGTCCAGGGACTCCACGTTCAGCGCGTGCACGACGAAGAAGTACCGGTGCGGCCCGTGCCCCGGCGGCGGCGCGGCGCCGAGGAACTGCCGCACGCCACCGTCGTTGGTCACCGTCACGGCGCCGGACGGCAGGCCGGACCCCGACGCGTCCCCGGCGCCCGACGGGAGCGAAGTCACCGAGGCCGGGATGTTGTACACCGCCCAGTGCCAGAACCCGCTGGCCGTCGGGGCGTCCGGGTCGTAGCAGGTCACGGCGAAGCTCTTGGTCTCGGCCGGGAAGCCCTCCCACGCCAGGTGCGGCGACCGGTCCTCGCCGCCTGGGACGCCGAAGATGCCGCTGAGGTGCGGCGCCGCGAGCGTCTCCCCGTCCGCCACGTCGTCGCTGCGCACCGTGAAGGCGGGCACCGACGGCAGGAACTCGTACGGATTCGGTGGTTGTGGCATCGATTCCTCCTCGTCACAGAGTGGCCGGTGATCACCCTAGTGCCGTTCGGGGTGACCCCCGGGACGAACCGGGGGCTTCCCTGATACCGGCGCGCCCCGCGCAGGCCATAGCGTGACCGGCACAGCAAAGTTCACTGGGGAGGACGCAATGCGCAAGCCGGCACTCGCGATAGGCGGGATCGCGCTCATCGTCGCCGGGATCGGGCTCGCACTGGGGTGGAACTGGAACTGGTGGCGCATCTCGGACCGCGCCGAGATCACCGAAACCGTCGCCCAGCCGGTGTCCTCGGTCCGCATCGACAACAACTCCGGTGACGTGCGGATCCGCGTCGAGGACACCGCCACGACGTCGGTCAACCAGGTCCTCCACTACGACGGCGACCAGCCCGCCCGCGCCTTCCGCCTGGACGGCGCCCAGCTGGTCCTCGACGGCTGCGGCGGGGACTGCACCGTCGACTACGAGGTGGTAGTCCCACGCGGGACCACCGTGACCGGCGAGGTCCGCTCCGGCAACCTCACCGTCTACGGGGTCGGCGCGGTCGACCTGGCCGCCAGTTCCGGCGACATCCGCGTCGAGGACGTCACCGGCCCGGTCACGACCCGCACCAAGTCGGGCAGCATCGAGGTCGACCTCGCCACCGCCCAGAACGTCCGCGCCGAGGCCCAGAGCGGCGACGTCCGCGTCGTCGTGCCCGCCGACCGCTACCGGGTCACCGGCGAGACCAGGAGCGGCGACCGGTCGATCGAGGTCGTCCAGGACCCGTCGGCCCCGTACGTCCTGGACGTCAGCACCTCCAGCGGCGACGCGAGCGTGAAGCAGGCATGATCCCGGCACTCGCCCTCGCCGCCACCCTGCTGGTCACACCCGTCGCCACCCCCGCCGCGCCCGCTCTGACCTGGCGCGACTGCGCCACTCCGCAGACCGCGCAGCGCCTGCAGTGCGCCGAGCTCGACGTGCCCGGCGCGACGCTGCGGCTGGCCCGCCTGCCCGCGCTCGACCCGGCCCGCCGCATCGGCTCGCTGCTGGTCAACCCGGGCGGCCCGGGCGGATCCGGGGCCGACGTCGTCGCCTACGGCGGGCTCGGCCTCGCCACGCCGGAGTTCGCCGAGCTCACCCGGCGGTTCGACGTCATCGGCTTCGACCCGCGCGGCGTCGGCGGCAGCACCCCGGCGATCACATGCGGCCCGGTGCACGACCCCGCGGTCAGCCGCTTCCCCGCCGACGACGCCGGCTACGCGCGGCTCGCGGCGCACAACCGGAACGCCGGCCTCGGCTGCCGCGGACCCCGCGACGTCGACACGGCCACCGTCGCCGAGGACGTCGAGCGGATCCGGCTCGCCATCGGCGAGGAGCGGATCTCCTGGCTCGGCGCCTCGTACGGCACCGAGATCGGCGCGCTCTACGCCGCCCGCCACCCGCACCACGTGCGTGCCATGGTCCTGGACGGCGCGGTCGACCACGCCCTGCCGATGCGGCAGGCCGTCCTCGACGCGGCCGCGGCCACCGAGAACGCCCTGCTGCGCTTCGCCCGGTGGTGCGCGAGCAACTGCGGCGACGACGACGTGCTCGCCCGCTACGACGCGCTCATGACCACCGGCGCGCCCTCCGCGCAGCTCGGCCGCCACGCCACGCCCGAGGAGCTGGCAGCGGGCGTCTACTCGCACCTCTACTTCCCGCAGCTGTGGCCGCGGCTGGCGGACGCCCTGCGCGCCGCGCCGGCGGACGCGAGCGCGCTGACCTCGGCCATGCCCTTCGGCTCGGCCGAGTACCCCGCCTACCGGGCCGTCGGCTGCCAGGACTTCCCGTCGCCCTTCACCGGCCCGGCGGACCTGCGCCGGACGGCCGACCGGGTCCGGGAAGCCGCGCCGCACAGCTGGCGCTACTCCGAGTTCTGGGACTTCGCGTCGGGCTGCCTCGGCTGGCCCGTCCCGGCGGCGAACCCGCCGCACGCCGAGCCCGTTCGCGGGGCCCCGCCGATCCTGGTGGTCGGCGGGGAGCACGACCCGGCCACGCCGCTGACCTGGGCGCGCAGCCTCGCCGCCCGGATCGAGCGCAGCGTGCTGCTCACCTACCCCGAGGACGGCCACACCGGGGTCTACAACTCCGCCTGTGCGCGGTCCCACGAGGCGGCCTACCTGATTTCGGGTACGCCGGGAACAACACCGCAGACCCGCTCGTTACCCTGTCAGAAAGGTTGAGCGAGCAGCACTCAAGTCTGATTGACGCCCAACACGCGCCCGAGATAGAACTTGAGTACCACCCGCTCAACGCGGGCGCGAAACCGCAGCTCACCGGGGCTGCGCACACAGCATGACCAGGAGGGAACACACCATGGCGCGAGCGGTCGGCATCGACCTCGGCACGACCAACTCGGTCGTCGCTGTCCTGGAGGGCGGCGAGCCGACGGTCATCGCCAACTCGGAAGGCTCCCGCACGACCCCGTCGATCGTCGCGTTCGCCAAGAACGGCGAGGTGCTGACGGGCCAGCCGGCGAAGAACCAGGCCGTGACCAACGTCGACCGGACGATCCGGTCCGTGAAGCGGCACATCGGCACCGACTGGAAGACCGAGATCGACGGCAAGGCCTACACGGCCCAGGAGATCAGCGCGCGCGTGCTGATGAAGCTCAAGCGCGACGCCGAGGCCTACCTCGGTGAGGAGATCACCGACGCGGTCATCACCGTCCCCGCCTACTTCGAGGACGCGCAGCGGCAGGCCACCAAGGAGGCCGGCCAGATCGCCGGCCTGAACGTGCTCCGCATCGTCAACGAGCCCACCGCGGCCGCGCTGGCCTATGGCCTGGACAAGGGCGAGAAGGAGCAGACCATCCTGGTCTTCGACCTCGGTGGCGGCACCTTCGACGTGTCGCTGCTGGAGATCGGCGAGGGTGTCGTCGAGGTGCGCGCCACCAGCGGTGACAACCACCTCGGTGGTGACGACTGGGACCAGCGCATCGTCGACTGGCTGGTGGACAAGTTCAAGGCCAGCCACGGCATCGACCTGACCAAGGACCGGATGGCGCTGCAGCGCATCCGCGAGGCCGCGGAGAAGGCGAAGATCGAGCTGTCCAGCTCGAGCAGCGCGAACATCAACCTGCCCTACATCACGGTCGACGCGGACAAGAACCCGCTGTTCCTGGACGAGACGCTGTCCCGTGCGGAGTTCCAGCGGATCACCTCCGACCTGCTGGACCGCACCAAGGCGCCGTTCAACAACGTGATCCGCGATGCCGGCATCTCGGTCGGCCAGATCGACCACGTGGTGCTGGTCGGCGGTTCCACCCGCATGCCCGCCGTCGCCGAGCTGGTCAAGGAGCTGACCGGCGGCCGCGAGCCGAACAAGGGCGTGAACCCGGACGAGGTCGTCGCCGTCGGCGCCGCGCTGCAGGCCGGTGTGCTCAAGGGTGAGGTCAAGGACGTCCTGCTGCTCGACGTGACCCCGCTGTCGCTGGGCATCGAGACCAAGGGCGGCGTGTTCACCAAGCTCATCGAGCGCAACACGACCATCCCGACGAAGCGGTCCGAGATCTTCTCCACGGCGGACGACAACCAGCCGTCGGTGCAGATCCAGGTGTTCCAGGGCGAGCGCGAGATCGCCGCGCACAACAAGAAGCTCGGCATGTTCGAGCTGACCGGCATCCCGCCGGCCCCGCGCGGCGTGCCGCAGATCGAGGTCACCTTCGACATCGACGCGAACGGCATCGTGCACGTCACGGCGAAGGACCTGGGCACGAACAAGGAACAGTCGATGACCATCACCGGTGGCTCCGCGCTGCCGAAGGAGGACATCGAGCGGATGGTCAAGGACGCCGAGGCGCACGCGGAGGAGGACCGCAAGCGCCGCGAGGAGGCCGAGACCCGCAACCAGGCCGAGACGCTGGTCTACCAGACCGAGAAGTTCGTCAAGGACAACGAGGACAAGCTGCCCGAGGACCTCAAGGGCAAGGTCAAGACCGCGATCGACGAGGCCAACGAGGCGCTCAAGGGCACCGACACGGCCAAGATCAAGGAAGCCATCGAGAAGCTGAACACCGCGTCGCAGGAGCTGGGCACCGCCCTGTACGCCAACGCGCAGCAGGCCGGTGGCGCCAACCCGGGCGCTGACTCGGGTGCGGCGGGCGCGTCCGGCGACAAGGGCGCGGACGACGTGGTGGACGCCGAGATCGTGGACGAGGACGAGAAGAAGTGACGGGACGCCACTCGAACGAGATCGACGAGCAGGAGCCGGTCACCGAGCCTCTGGTCGTGCGGGACCGGCGCAAGATCGACCCCGAGACCGGCCAGGTGCGGACCCAGCCGGAGGCTTCCGAGGCGGAAGCCCCGGCGGCCCACGCGGGCCCGTCGCTCGGTGAGTCCATCGTGGACGACGCGGTGGCGGCTCCGTCCGAGGTCGAGAAGGAACTGGCGGAACGCACCGCCGACCTGCAGCGCCTGCAGGCGGAGTTCGCGAACTACCGCAAGCGCGTCGACCGCGACCGCGAGGCCGTGGTCAGCGCCGCGAAGGCGTCGGTGGTGAACGAGCTGCTGCCGCTGCTCGACGACTTCGAGCGGGCGGAGCAGCACGGCGACCTCACCGGCGCGTTCAAGGCGGTCGCGGACAAGCTGGTCGCGAGCCTGCAGCGGATCGGGCTCGAGCCGTTCGGCGCGGAGGGCGAGCCCTTCGACCCGAGCGTGCACGAGGCCGTGCAGCACAACACCTCGCCGGAGGTGGCGGGGCCGACGGTGACGACGGTGCTGCGCCGTGGTTACCGGTTCGGCGACCGGACGCTGCGGGCCGCGCTGGTCGGCGTCACCGACCACGAGCCGGGCGAGGCCCCGGTCGAGGGTGAGCTCCCGGTCGAGCAGTTGTCGGATGAGAACGCACAGCAGTAACGAACAGGCGAGAGGAGGAGACGTCCGGTGAGTGCACGGGAGTGGATCGGTAAGGACTTCTACCGTGAGCTGGGCGTCTCCTCCGACGCTTCGCAGGACGAGATCAAGAAGGCCTACCGCAAGCTGGCGCGGGAGAACCACCCGGACGCCAACCCCGGCAACACGGAGGCCGAGCAGAAGTTCAAGGCCGTGTCCGAGGCCTACGGCGTGCTGTCGGATCCGGCCAAGCGCAAGGAGTACGACGAGGCGCGGCGGCTGTTCGGTTCGGGCGGCGGGCCGGGTGGCTTCGGCTTCCCCGGCGCGGGCGGCACCGGTGGTTTCGACTTCGGCGACATCTTCGGGCAGACCGCGGGCGCGGGCGCGCAGGGCGGTTTCGGCGGGCTCGGCGACATCCTCGGCGGCCTGTTCGGCCGGCGGGGCCAGCAGAACCCCGGCGCCCGCGGCCAGCGCGGCGCCGACGTCGAGACGGACGTGCGGATCGATTTCGCCGAGGCGGTGAAGGGCGCGACCCTGCCGCTGCGGCTGTCCAGCCCGGCGACGTGTTCGACGTGCCACGGCAACGGCGCCCGCCCGGGCACCACGCCGCGCACCTGCCCCACCTGCAAGGGCGCCGGGCTGGTGAGCCGCAGCCAGGGGGCGTTCGCGTTCTCCGAGCCGTGCCCGGACTGCCGTGGCCGCGGCCGGATCATCGACGACCCGTGCCCGGAGTGCGGCGGCGAGGGTGTCAGCACCCAGACGCGCACGCTGACCGTGCGGGTGCCGGCGGGCGTGGACGACAACCAGCGGATCAGGCTGGCCGGCCAGGGCGAGCCGGGCCGCGGCGGCGCGGCCGCCGGTGACCTGTACGTGCGGGTGCACGTGAACCCGGACCCGGTGTTCGGCCGGTCGGGTAATGATCTGACGATCACGGTCCCGGTGAGCTACCCCGAACTCGCTCTGGGTGCGACGATCACCGTGCCGACGCTGGACGGGAAGGTTTCGGTGAAGGTGCCCGAGGGCACCGGCAGCGGCCGGGTCCTGCGGGTGCGCGGCAAGGGCATCAAGAAGCGGGACGGCTCGCAGGGCGACCTGCTCGTCACGTTGCAGGTGGCCGTGCCGTCGCGGTTGGAGTCTTCGGAGCGGGAGGCGCTCGAGGCGTACGCCAAGATCGCCGAGAAGCACGACCCGCGCCCGGAGATCACGAAGCTGCTCCGCGAAAGGGGTTGATCTAGGTGTTCGGCGGGTTGCCGCACGGGGCCGACGAAGAGACGCCGGTCTTCGTGATCTCCGTGGCCGCTCAGCTGTCCGGCCTGCACGCCCAGACCCTGCGCTCGTACGACCGCATGGGCCTGGTCTCCCCGGGCCGGACCGCGGGCGGCGGGCGGCGCTACTCCATGCGGGACATCGCGCTGCTGCGTGAGGTGCAGCGCCTGTCCCAGGAGGAGGGCGTCAACCTGGCGGGCATCAAGCGGATCATCGAGCTGGAGAACCAGGTCGAAGCGCTGCAGTCCCGGATCGCCGAACTGACCGAAGAACTCGCCACCGCGTACGCGGCAGCCGAACAAGCCGCGGCGGCCGTGCACCGTTCCTACCGCAAGGACCTGGTGCCGATGAAGCAGGAAACCGCCCTGGTGGTGTGGAAACCACGCCGCAGGCGATGAAAACACAGAAGGGCCCCGCAGCACGCGGGGCCCTTCTTTCATTCAGCAGAACGCGCTCTACGCCGCCTCGCGCCCCAAGTGCTCCGCGAAGAAGGCCAACACGCGCCGCCAAGCGTCCTCGCTGGCCTCCCGGTCATAGCTCATCCCGGCGATCTTCAGCAGCACATTGACCGGCCCGTGGAACTGATTGGCGAAACTGTGCCCGACCCCCGGGTACTCCTTGACGTCATGCGGCACCCCCCGAGCCGACAACTCCCGCTCCAGCTTCGCCGCGGCTCCACGCAAGGAAAAGTCCTTCTTCCCGAACGAAGCCACCACCGGGCAAGCACCGTCCAAAACAGACAAATCCTTCGGCAGCTGACCGTAGTACGGAGCCGACGCGTCGAACCCCCGGGAAGCCGCCACCAGGGCGAACCCGCCACCCATGCAGAACCCGACGATCCCGACCCGCCCAGTGCAGTCGGATCGCGCAGCCAGCAACGACCGCGCCGCGTCCAGGTCGTCGAACGCCCGCCCCTTCCCGGCCGCCAGCTCCTTGAACACCGACTTCACGCACCGCACGAGCCCGCCACGCGAGTACATGTCCGGCGACAGCGCGAGATATCCGGCGGTGGCGAACCGGTCGGTGATGTTCTTCGCGTC
The DNA here is from genome assembly GCF_040614175.1 of Amycolatopsis sp. NPDC006131. Classification (NCBI taxonomy): domain Bacteria; kingdom Bacillati; phylum Actinomycetota; class Actinomycetes; order Pseudonocardiales; family Pseudonocardiaceae; genus Amycolatopsis; species Amycolatopsis sp. NPDC006131. Next base: position 76,876 of record NZ_JBEXTX010000004.1, on the reverse strand, counting down.
CTGCGACAGGCCGACCGCGTCGTGCACGATCACGACCCCTGGCCACGGCGGCTCGCCCGAGACCTCCCTCTGCGGGGTGGCCAGATAGCCGCGGATGGTTCCGTCTGCGACAGGAATGTCCATCCGTCGCAGGCTAGTCGATCGTGAACGGGTCGTACCTGATCTGATCGAGTGCCGTTCCGGCCACCAGCATCCGGGAAACCGTCGCGCGGATCATCGCGGGCGAACCGGACACCAGCACGTCGTGGCCGGGCCACGCGCCGTACCGGGTCACCACGTCGGCCAGCGTGCCCTGCTCGCCGCCGACCAGGCCCGGCCCGTTCTCCACCACCGGCGTCACCGTCAGCCACGGGTTGCACGACGCGACCATCCGCAGCCCCTCCAGGGCGTACAGGTCCTCGCGCGTCCGGCCGCCGTAGAACAGGTGCACCTTCGGGTTCTCGCCCCACTGGCCCAGCTCGTCGAGCATCGCCTGCATCGGCGCGACACCCGTGCCGCCCGCGACCATCAGCACGTCCCGGCCGCTCTCCCGGTCCACGCCCAGCGTCCCCAGCGGCGGCCCGAACCGCCACACGTCACCCGCCTGGGTGTGGCTGACGATCGCCCGGGACACCCAGCCGCCCTCGATGGCGCGGATGTGGAACTCCAGCGAGCCGTCCGGGCGCGGGGCGTTCGCCGGCGACAGGTACCGCCACAACCGCGGCCGCTGCGGCACCTCGACGCTCAGGTACTGCCCCGGCCGGAACGGGATGTGCTGCTCCGGCTCCAGCCGCACCATCGCCAGGTCCCAGCTCAGCCGCCGGTGCTCGGCCACCCGCGCCGACCAGTTCGGCGGGTTCGTGTCGGTGGCCGCGGCCTCCTGCATCTGCCGGGCGATGATCGTGAACGCCTCCGCCCACGCCCGCTCGACCTCGTCGGTCCAGTCCGGGCCCAGCTGCGTCTTCATCGCCGCGAGCAACGCGGTGCCCACCGCCTCGTAGTGGCCCGGCACCACGCCGAACTTGCGGTGGTCGCGCCCGAGCTGCCGCAGGAACGGCACCAGGTCGTCGGGCTGGTCGACCATCTGCACGACGTGCACCAGCGCGCGCACCATGCGGTTGCGCTGGACCTCCATGTTGATCGGGAAGAAGTCCCGCGTCGCGGGCGCGAGGGTGAACAGCATCCCGTAGAAGAACTGCGTCACCTCGGGCAGGTACGGCTCCGCCTTGACCCAGGAGTCCCGGATCAGGCGCACCATCGCGGTGACGGCAGGGGGCGCCTCCCGGTGCACGGACCGGGGAACGGGGCTGACGGGGTCGGCTGTCATGGGATCGGGGCTGCTCCGTAGTGCGCGTTCATGCTCGCCGTCGATTATTCATGAACACGCAATAGCACGTGAGCGTGTGAAAAGATCATGAATAATCCACCCTACTCGGTTAATCGTAGCCAGGTAATGCGAACACGATCCGTCGCAGGGTAACCGCCTCAGTCGCAATCCTCGCGAAGTTGCTCCTTCCGGGTGGTTCGGAGATCCCCTCCATCAGTGGGACAAGTCACCAACTTAGATAGTTGTGGCATACAACTACTGCTCCTATAGTTGTATGTGACAACCAACCAGGAGGTGGGTCCATGGGGGACCGCGACGAGAAGGCCGTCCAGCTGATGCGCGAACTGCGCGCGGCCGGCCAGCTGCAGCACGCCTGGATCAACCAGTCCTGGCAGCGCGAGCACGACGGCCTGCACCCCGCGGCCGCCATGCTGCTGTCCGATCTCAACGTGCACGGCGAGAGCCGCCCGTCGGACCTCGCGAAGCGCAAGATGGTCGACATCTCGGTGATCAGCAGGCAGATCGGCCAGCTGACCGCCGCCGGGCTGGTCGAGCGCAGGCCGGCGCCAGAGGACGGGCGCGCCAGCCTGATCAGCCTGTCCGAAGCCGGCCGCGCCGAGCTCGAGCGGTGGCGGCAGCTGCACGTCGACTTCATCCGGCGCGCGCTCGCGGACTGGTCCGACGACGAGGTCGAAGCACTCACCGCCCGGTTGACCCTGATGAACCAAGGACTGCGCGAGGCCCTCGGCCAGACGCCGGTCACCTGCCCGCCGGACCCGGCGGCGGAGAAGAGGAAGTGATCCCCGAAGTGAGCACGACAGCGAACCAGGAGGCGATGACGCGGCGCCAGGTCGGGCGCGCGTTCGTCGGCCTGCTCCTGGCACTGCTGGTCGCCGTGCTGTCCTCCACGATCGTCTCGAACGCACTCCCGACGATCCTGGCCGACCTCGACGGCTCGCAGAGCCAGTACACGTGGGTGGTCACCGCCACCCTGCTGGCGTCCACGGCGAGCACCCCGATCTGGGGCAAGCTGTCGGACCTGTTCAGCAAGAAGATGCTCTACCAGCTGTCGATCGTGATCTTCACGGTCGGCTCGGTGCTCGGCGGCATCTCCCAGTCCATGCCCGAGCTGATCGCGTTCCGCGCCGTCCAGGGCCTCGGCCTCGGCGGCATGCAGGCGCTGATCCAGGTCGTGATCGCGGCGATGATCTCGCCGCGGGAACGCGGCCGCTACAGCGGTTACATCGGCGCGGTGTTCGCGCTGGCGACCGTCGCCGGCCCGCTGCTCGGTGGCGTGATCGTGGACTCGCCGCTCGGCTGGCGCTGGAACTTCTGGATCACGGTCCCGGTCGCGGTGGTCGCGTTCATCGTGCTGGGCAAGACGCTGCACCTGCCGGTCCTCAAGCAGCAGGTGAAGATCGACTGGCTGGGCGCGACCCTGCTCGTCGGCGGCGTCTCGCTGCTGCTGATCTGGGTGTCGCTGGCGGGCGGCAGCTTCGCCTGGTGGTCCTGGTCGACCCTGTTCTACGTGCTCGGCGGACTGGTCGCGCTGGCGCTGGCGGTGTTCGTCGAGTCGAAGGTGCCGGACCCGGTGGTGCCGCTGAAGTTGTTCCGCAACCGCACCTTCACACTGGCGGTGATCGGCAGCCTGTCGGTCGGCACGGCGATGTTCGGCGGCGCGGTGTTCCTCGGGCAGTACTACCAGCTCGCCCGCGGCTACTCCCCGACGCACGCCGGGCTGATGACCATCCCGATGATGCTGGGGCTGTTCCTGTCCTCGACCATCTCGGGCCAGGTCATCTCGCGCACCGGCAAGACCAAGGCGTGGATGCTCGGCGGCGCGGTGCTGCTGGTGGCGAGCCTGTTCCTGCTCAGCACGATCGACCACCAGACCAACCTGGTGCTGATGGGCACCTACCTGGCACTGCTCGGCCTCGGCGTCGGCACCCTGCTGCAGAACCTGGTGCTGGTCGTGCAGAACACCGTCGCGATGAAGGACATGGGTTCCTCGTCCTCGGTGGTGACCTTCTTCCGCACGCTGGGCGGTTCGGCCGGGGTGTCCGCGCTGGGCGCGCTGCTCGCGGCGAAGGTCAGCAGCCACGTGTCGAGCGCGCTGGCCGCGCTGGGCATCCAGGGCGGATCGGCAGGCGCGGGCAGCAGCCTGAACCTGGCCGCGCTGCCGGAGCCGATCCAGTCGATCGTGCGGGCCGCCTACGGCGACAGCATCGGCTCGATCTTCTTCGCAGGCGGGATCGTCGCGATCGCGACGCTGATCGCGGTAGTGCTCATCAAGGAGGTCCCGCTGCGCCGCAGCATCGACCTGACCGAGAGCACCGAGGCGGTCGCGGCCCCGGTCGCCGGTCCGGCCGTCCACGGCGTCGTGACCGGCCAGTCGGGTCGTCCGCTGGCCGGGGCCGCCCTGACGCTGACCGACTCGTCCGGGCAGCAGGTGGCGCGAACGCTGACCGCGGCCGACGGCAGCTACCGGCTGCCGGCCCCGCCGAACGCCATCTACCTGCTGATCACCTCGGCGGCCCGGTTCCAGCCGAGCGCCGTGATGGTCACGGTCGACGGGCAGCCGGTGCGCCGGGACGTCGAGATGAGCGGCGCCGGTGGCCTCAGCGGCGTGGTGCGGTCGAGCGCGGGCCAGCCGGTCGGCGGCGCGACGCTCGTGCTGACCGACGACCGGGGCGAGGTGGTGTCGTCGGTCGTCACCGGTGGCGACGGCTGGTACCACTTCGACGACGTGCCGGGCGGCGTGCACACGCTGACCGTCACGGCCGCCGGTCACCAGCCTGCCGCGGTGCCGCTGGCGACCACCGAGGGCGAGCAGGCCACGCACGACGTCGAACTCGGGCTCACCGCCCGGCTCGGCGGAGTGGTTCGCGCCGGCCGGGACGACCGCCCGGTCGCCGAGGCCCAGGTGACGCTGCTCGACGCGGGCGGCGAGGTGGTCGCGATGACGCTGACCGACGAGGACGGCCGGTACTCCTTCAGCGACCTCCCCGCGGGCGACTACACGCTCGTGACCAGCGGATACGCCCCGGTCGCGGCGCCGCTGGAAGTCGTCGCGGGCGCCCCGCTCTCGCGTGACGTGGAGCTGACGCACCCGCGCTGACCCGCGAACTACAGACCCGCGAAGACCGCCTCAATCCCCCGGGAGGCGGTCTTCGTGCTTTTCCGGGGCGGCAGCGTCACGACACGGCGGCCGGGGCGGCGGCCCGCAACGCCGCTTCGACCCGGCGGTTGCTGGTCATGGACGCCGTGACGGCGGTCATCGCCAGTAGGAGGATGGCCGCGGCGTAGAGCGGGGTGCGGACGTCGTAGGTGGCGGCCAGCCAGCCGCCGAGGAAGGCCCCGAGCGGGGCGGCGCACATGGCCAGCATCCGGGAGGTGGAGGCGACCCGGCCCATGAGGTGGGCCGGGACGATGGCCTGCCGGAGGGAGGGTCCGAGCACCATCGTGGCGCCCATGCCGGCCCCGCACACGGCGAGCGCCAGCCCGGCCAGGTACGGGTTCGAAGCGGTGGCCAGGCCCAGGATGGCGAGCCCCTCGACGGCGGCCGTGCAGGTCAGCGCGGTGCCGGTGCCCAGGCGCCTGCCCAGCGGGGAGGCGATGGCCGCACCGAGCAGGCCGCCGGTGGCCTCCGCCGTGAGGAGCAGGCCGAAGCCGGCGGTGCCGATGCCGAGGCGGTCGTGCGCGAAGAGGGCGAGAACGGTTTCCACGGCGAGGAAGGCGACGTTCCCGACCGCCGGGCGGAGCGCGAGCCCGAGCAGCACGCGGTCCCGGAAGACGTAGGAGGCGCCGGCCCGCGCCTGCCGGAGCAGCGACTCGCGGACCTCCGGCACGGGCCTGGGCATGGCGGGCAGCGTCCGCACGAGCAGTGCGGAGAACAGGAACGACACCGCGTCGGCGACCAGCGGGACGGCCCGCCCGAGCGCGAGCAGCGCACTGCCCGCGGGCGGTCCCGCGAAGCCGGACATGGCGGTCTGGGCGCCACGCAACCGGGAGTTGGCCCGCTCCAGGAGCGCGGGGTCGCGGCGGAGCAGGTCCGGCAGGTAGGCCGAGGCCGCCGTGTCGAAGAAGAGCCCGCCGAGGCCGAGCAGGAAAGCGACGATCGCGAGCAGCGGGATGGACAGCAGGTCGAACACCGCCGCCGCGGCGGGGACCGCGAGCAGCACCGCGCGTGCCGCGTCCGCGACCCACATCGTGCGGCGCCGGTCCCAGCGGTCCACCAGCGCACCGCCGAGCACCCCGAAGAGCAGCCACGGCAGCGTTCCCGCGGCCGTCACGACGGCGAGCGCCATCGGCTCCCGTGTCAGCGTCAACGCGATTAGCGGCAACGCGGCGTGCGTGACCCCGTCGCCGAGCGAGGAGATCGTCTGCGCGGTCCACAGCCGGCCGAACCCGGTCGGCAGCGTCTTCCGGACGTCCGAGGTCATCTGGCGCCTCCTTCGGGCTTGGCGCCCTGCGCCGGGTGGAACAACGCGAAGACGAGCGAGGTGTCCGGCAGCGACGGATCGGACAGCTTCCGGTACTCGTCCGCCAGCGCGTGCAGCCGCGCTCCCAGCTCCGCGAACTGCTCGTCGGTGAGCCGCAGGTGCGCCATCCGCACGTGCCGCTCGCCGTCCGCGGGCGATGCCTCCAGGTCCGCCACGGCGTGCCGCATCAGCACGTCCGGCCCGCCCTCGCCCGGATCAGGCAGCTCGATGCTCCGCGCGGTCATCGCGTAGTACCGCTCGACGACCCCCCGGACCTTGCGCGTCCGCACGACCTTCACCAGGCCGGCCTTCTCCAGGAGCCGCACGTGGTAGCTGGAACTCCCCTTCGCCAGACCGACCCGCTCGGCGATCTGCGTGATCGTGGCCGGCTCGAAGCGGAGCACGGCCATGATCCGGTGGCGCGTCAGGTTGGACACGGCGCGCAGTTGTTCGTCGGTGGTGACGCGGAACGTCTCGGACTGATCATCGGCAGGCATGCCAGCAATGGTCAACGAATCTTGACCATTGCGCAAGGGGAAAAATTAGGGTTGAGCGGAACACGCTCAAGTTTGTTGACGTTGTAGATGTCGAGGGACCTGGAGGAAGGTCTCCGGCAGGCATGCGACATGGAGTGTGGGATGGACGCTTTCAACCCGACGACGAAGACCCAGCAGGCGATCTCGTCGGCGGCGCAGGCGGCGACCGTGGCGGGCAACCCCAGCGTCACCGCCGCACACCTGCTCGGCGCGCTGCTGGCGCAGGGCGACGGGCTGGCCGGCCCGCTGCTGACGGCGGTCGGCGCCGATCCGCGGCAGGTGCACAAGGAGCTGGAGCCGATCACGCAGGGGCTGCCCTCCGCGACCGGCGCGACCGTGTCCACTCCGCAGTTCGACCCGCCCGCGGTGAAGTCGCTGACGCACGCCCAGAAGCTCGCGACCGAGCTCGGTGACGAGTACGTCTCCACCGAGCACCTGATGGTCGGCCTCGCCGCGGAGGGCGGCCAGGTGGCGGACCTGCTCAAGCGGCACGGCGCCACCCCGGACGCGCTGCGCGAGGCGTTCACCAAGGTGCGCGGCTCGGCCCGCATCACCAGCCCCGACCCCGAGGGCACGTTCAAGGCGCTGGAGAAGTACGGCGTCGACCTGACCGACCGCGCCCGCAAGGGCGAGCTGGACCCGGTGATCGGCCGCGACGCGGAGATCCGCCGCGTGGTCCAGGTGCTGTCGCGGCGCACCAAGAACAACCCCGTCCTGATCGGCGAGCCGGGCGTCGGCAAGACCGCGATCGTCGAGGGCCTCGCCCAGCGGATCGTGGCCGGCGACGTGCCGGAGTCGTTGCGCGGCAAGCGGGTCGTGGCGCTGGACCTGGGTTCGATGGTCGCGGGCGCGAAGTACCGCGGCGAGTTCGAGGAGCGGCTCAAGGCCGTCCTCAAGGAGATCACCGAGTCGGCCGGCCAGGTCATCACGTTCATCGACGAGCTGCACACCATCGTCGGCGCGGGGGCGACCGGCGAGGGCGCGATGGACGCCGGGAACATGATCAAGCCGATGCTCGCCCGCGGTGAGCTGCGCATGGTCGGCGCCACCACGCTCGACGAGTACCGCCAGCACATCGAGAAGGACGCGGCCCTGGAGCGGCGCTTCCAGCAGGTGCTGGTCGGCGAACCGTCGGTCGAGGACACCATCGGCATCCTGCGTGGCCTCAAGGAGCGCTACGAGGTGCACCACGGTGTCCGCATCACCGACGCCGCGCTGGTGTCGGCCGCGACGCTGTCCGACCGCTACATCACCGCGCGCTTCCTCCCGGACAAGGCGATCGACCTGGTCGACGAGGCCGCTTCCCGGCTGCGCATGGAGATCGACTCCCGCCCCGTCGAGATCGACGAGGTCGAGCGCGCCGTGCGGCGCCTGGAGATCGAGGAGATGGCGCTGTCCAAGGAGGAGGACCCGGCCTCGATCGAGCGGCTGGCCGCGCTGCGCGCCGAGCTGGCCGAGAAGCGCGAGGAGCTCTCCGCGCTGACCGCCCGGTGGCAGAACGAGAAGGGCTCGATCGAGAAGGTCCGCGAGCTGAAGGAGCAGCTGGAGCAGCTGCGTGGCGAGGCCGACCGGGCCGAGCGCGACGCCGACCTGGGCCGCGCCGCCGAGCTGCGCTACGGCAAGATCCCGGCGCTGGAGAAGGACCTGGAAGCCGCGCAGCGCAACACCGCGAACAGCTCGTCCGGCGCCGACGTCATGCTGAAGGAAGAGGTCGGCGCGGACGACGTGGCCGACGTGGTGAGCGCGTGGACCGGCATCCCGGCCGGCCGCCTGCTCGAAGGCGAGACCGGCAAGCTGCTTCGCATGGAGGAGGAGCTGGGCAGGCGGGTCGTCGGCCAGCGCGAAGCGGTCCAGGCGGTGTCGGACGCGGTGCGCCGCACGCGCGCCGGTGTCGCGGACCCGGACCGGCCGACCGGCTCGTTCCTGTTCCTCGGCCCGACCGGCGTCGGCAAGACCGAACTGGCCAAGGCGCTGGCGGAGTTCCTGTTCGACGACGAGCGCGCGATGACCCGCATCGACATGAGCGAGTACAGCGAGAAGCACAGCGTCGCGCGGCTGGTCGGCGCTCCCCCGGGGTACGTCGGCTACGACCAGGGCGGTCAGCTGACCGAGGCCGTCCGGCGGCGGCCGTACTCGGTGGTGCTGCTGGACGAGGTCGAGAAGGCGCACCCGGACGTGTTCGACGTGCTGCTGCAGGTGCTCGACGACGGGCGGCTGACCGACGGCCAGGGCCGCACGGTCGACTTCCGCAACACGATCCTGATCCTGACCTCGAACCTCGGTTCGCAGGCGATCGCGGACGCCTCCCTGGACGAGCAGCAGCGGCGGGACGCGGTGTTGTCCACGGTGCAGCGGCACTTCAAGCCGGAGTTCCTGAACCGGCTGGACGACATCGTGGTGTTCCACTCGCTCGACACCGAGCAGCTGACGTCCATTGTGGACATCCAGGTGGCGAAGCTGGCCACCCGGCTGGCGCAGCGCCGCCTGACGCTGGACGTCACCCCCGGCGCCCGCGACTGGCTCGCGCTGAACGGGTTCGACCCGATCTACGGCGCCCGTCCGCTGCGCAGGCTGGTGCAGTCGGCGATCGGCGACCAGCTGGCGAAGAAGCTGCTGGCAGGCGAGGTCCGAGACGGTGACACGGTGCGCGTGGACGTGCCGGACCTGAACGCGGGCGACACGCTCGTGGTCACCCGGGCGGACTAACGGGTTGCGACACGGGCCGCTGACCTTGGTTCAGCGGCCCGGCGCGCTACCCTCACCCTCGTGGGTATTCCGGCGTGGGTCTGGTTCGTCATCGCCGCCGTCGCACTGGTGGCGGGGCTGCTGCTGCTCGCCGTCGACCGGACCAGGGAGGGCTCCCGCAACCGGGAGCGGATGCGCTGGTCCGACCTGCGCGGATGGCAGTTCGTGGAGGAGGACGAGCGGCTCGTCCGGCAGTGGTCCGGCGGCGCGCTCGGGTACTTCCGCGCCGAGACGGCGGTCAACGTCGTCGTCGGCTCGACCTTCACCGCCGACGGCCGCCGCCCGGTGTTCGTGTTCGACATCGAGGCCGACGGCCAGATCCCGGCGGTCGTGGTCGCCGTGCGCTGCAACCGCGTGCACCCGGTGCTCGTCGAGCTGTGGCTGGCGAGCGTGCCGTTCCAGCGCGCGGACATGCCGGAGCTGCTCGGTCCGGTGGGCCAGCGCTACGCGTTCGCCGACGACCCCGAAGGCGCCCGCGCGGTCATCACCCAGGAACTCGTGGACGCCGCCGACGCGCTCGGCGGCGACGTCGGCGTCGCGTGGCTGGAGAACGAGTGGGTGCTCGCCAGCGTCGCGCCGCAGGCCGGGCCGTCCCGGCTGGAGCGCCTGCTCCGCGACCTCGGCGAGATCGCCGACATCGTGGACCCGTTCGACGAGGAGTACCCGGCGGCCGGTCGTCACTGGCAGCCCGGCCAGTCCGAGCAGCCGGGCTTGAGCACGCCGCCGCCGGCCGGGCCCGCCCAGTGAGCACCGCGGTCGTCACCGGCGCGACCGCCGGGATCGGCGCCGCGTTCGCGCGCCGGCTCGCCGAGGAGGGTTACGACCTGGTCCTCGTCGCCCGCAACGCGGAGCGGCTGGAAGCGCTTGCCGGCGAGCTGTCGCGGCGGCACCGGATCAAGGCGGTCACGTTGCCCGCGGACCTCGCGTCGGCGGAGGGCCGGGCGGCCGTCGAGGAGCGGCTGGCCGCGGAGCCGGTCGACATGCTGGTCAACAACGCCGGGTTCGGCCTGGCCGGCGAGTTCTGGACCGCGCCGGTGGACGAGCTGCAGGCGCAGCTGGACGTGAACGTGACCGCCGTGCTGCGGCTGACCCGCGCGGCCCTGCCCGGCATGATCGAGCGCGGCCGCGGCGACATCATCAACGTGTCCAGCGTGGCCGGTTTCTTCTCCGGCCGCGGCTCGACGTACACCGCGAGCAAGAACTGGGTCACCTCGTTCACCGAGGGCATCGCGGCGGCGCTGCCTGCCGGCATTCGGATGACCGCGCTGTGCCCGGGTTTCACCGAGACCGAGTTCCACGAGCGGGCCGGGCTGGAGAAGCCGGGCCCGAAGGCGTTCTGGCTCAAGGCCGACCGGGTGGTCGCCGAGGGCCTGGCCGACCTGCGGCGCGGGAAGGTCATCTCCATCCCGTCACCCCAGTACAAGGCGATCGTCGCCATCGGCGGCCTGCTGCCGCGCGGCCTGCTCCGCCGGATCTCCAGCCTCGTCGCGGGGCGCGACCGCACCTGAGCCGCACCTCTCAACGCGCGGCGCCGTAGTCCTCGACGCGGGCCAGAGCCCGCACGCCCAGGCGGGACTGGGGAACCAGGGTTCTCGCCGCCCTGAGCGCCGCCGCGCGGCTGCCCCGCACGTGCTCCGCCATCGCCCGCTCGTACGCGGAGAAGGCGCGCTCGTGGTCGCCGCCCGCCCGCGCCAGCTCTCCCGCGAGGACGTGGTGCTGCCACCGACGGCCGGGCCGGGACAGTAGCCCGCGTCGCCGACGAGCGTCACCCTCCCCCGGGACCAGGTTTCCATGCGGAGCCGGGTGATCGAGTCGAAGTCGACCTCGGCCTGATCGACCGCGTGCTCACCTGGCGCGATCGGCTGGTGAGGCTGCTGCAAGGTCCCGAGCCCACCCTGGAGCAGGCCGCCCGCGCGGTGATCGCGTTCGGCGGGATCCAGGACTGCACCGTCCAGTTCCCCGATGTGCCCCAGGACTCGTTGCGCCGCGTTGCCGTGGACGGCGCGTGCGCGGTCCTGGGGCTCGGGACCTGACCCGCTTCACAGGCTGTGCGCGTGGATGTCGCCGTAGTCCGTGGTCGCGCGGATCGTCAGCCCGGCGGTCCCGTCGTTGCGGACCGCGTTGCGGATCCGGCCGAAGCTGGTGCCCGTGTCCAGCGAGGCGGAAACCCCCGCGGCGGCGCCGATCGACACGTCACCGGCCTCGGTGCGGAGCACGACCTCGCCGCGCTCGGCCTCGGCGATGCGGATGTCGCCCTTGCGGGTGCTGATCCGCGCGGAGCCGGTCAGGCGGCCGACCGTGACGTCGCCTGCCTGCGTGTCGACCCGGACGGCCGCCGCCTCGTCGAGTTCGACCTCGCCGTGCGCGCCCTCGACGACGACCTCGCCGAGCCGCCCGGTGCCCCGCAGATCGAGGCCGGCGCCGGTCGCCTCGACGCGCGACCCCGCGGGCAGCTGTACCGTCACCGCGACGAAGCCGGAGCTGCCGAGGACCTGGTTCCCGGCCGGGCCGGCGATCCGCAGCACGCCGTCGGCGTAGGCCACGGTCGTCTGCTCGGCCGCCCGCACGTCACGCCTCTTCGCGGCGTCCCCCGGCCGGACCTCGACGGTGGTGTCGGCCCGGTCGGCGGCCACGAACCGGATGCTCCCGGCGGGAATGTCGGCGACGGCGGCGATCGGGGCGGCGGTGCCGAAGTTCTGCATCGTGCTCTCCTGTGCTCGTTGTTCCTGCTGTCGAGGACAACTTTCGCCGGGAGCGCTGACACCGGGCCGCCACCGCGCTGACGCCGCCGCTGACACCTACGCGAACTTCTCCGCCACGGCGCGTATCGAGGCCTCCGACCAGGTGAGCTCACCGGACCGGAGCGCCGCCAGCAGGCGGTCGACCCACTTCAGCTCCGCCTCGCGAACGGCGATCGAGTACTCCTCGTCCTCCGGGAACTCGCGCGCTGGTCTGCCGAGCATCTCCGCGGTCCAGTCGCGGAGGGCCGCCCGGCCGGCGTCGGTGATCTCGTAGACGGTGCGCTCGGGACGGCGCTCGTCGCGCTCGGTCTCCCGGATGGCGATCAGCTCTGCGCGCAACAGGCGGTCGATGGTCTGATACACGCTGTTGCGCTGCGCAACGTTCGCGATCCGGTCCTTGCCGCGCTCCTTGATCAGCTCGCGCATGCGGTACGGGTGCATTGGCTGCTCAGCCAGCAGGAGAGCAGCACGAGTGCCAGCACGGACCGGCGGTGGCAGTCAACGGCATCGCGGCGCTCGGCGCCCTCGACTTGCAGGCGGTGGTGCGCGACAAGGGGTTCGCGACCACGAAAATGTCCATCGGCATGGGCGGGAAGAAACCCATGGCCGAGTTCGGCTTCGGCGCCGCGTTGCCCGACGGGACCGGCACGCACACCATCAGGCGGGCCGATCTCTACGACTCGCTGCGCGACGAGGCGGTGCGGCGCGGCGTACCGACCGAGTACGGCAAGCGGCTGGTCGCCGCCGCCCCGGAGGCCGGCGGCGTGACGGCCACCTTCGCCGACGGCAGCACCGCGCACGCCGACCTGCTGATCGGCGCCGACGGCCTGCGCTCGACCGTACGCACGATCATCGATCCCGGGGCGCCGCCGCCACGGTACGTGCCATTGCTCAACACCGGGGCTACGCCAGGGGGCTGCGGCTCGACGTCGAGCCCGGCGAGATGCACATGGTGTTCGGACGCGGCTGCTTCTACTCCTACATCGTCCACCCCGACGGCGACGTGTGGTGGTTCGCGAACCCGCGCCAGCCTCGGGAGCAGACACGCGAAGAACTAGCCGCCGTCACCGCGGAAGAGTGGCGCGCCCGGCTCCTCGACCTCTTCGCCGAGGACGACGGTCCCGCCCGCGATCTCGTGACCGCCACCGACGAGCTCTTCGCGGGCTGGAACACCTACGACTTCCCGAAGGTGCCGGTCTGGCACCGGAACCGCATGATCATCGTCGGCGACGCGGCGCACGCCACCTCACCGGCTTCGGGCCAGGGCGCGTCGATGGCCATCGAAGACGCGGTCGTGCTCGCGAAGTGCCTGCGCGACGCCGGCGACGTGCACGACGCGTTCACCACGTACGAATCCCTGCGCCGCCACCGGGTGGAACGCGTGGTGGCGCAGGGCAAGCGCAATGGCGACGGCAAGACACTCGGTCCGGTGATGCGGCACCTGCTCCCGTTGCTGTTCAAGCTGTACCGGCCGGGACCGGAAGCAATGGACTGGCTGTACGGACACCGCATCGACTGGGACTCGCCGGTCAGCCCATGCTCTTCTGGCCGTCCAGCGACTCGCGGATGATGTCGGCGTGACCGGCGTGCTGGGCGGTCTCGGCGACGATGTGCATGATCGCGCGACGGTTCGACCACTCCGTGTCGGTGAACCACGGCGCCTTCGGCAGCTCGTGGCTCGCGTTCAGGTCGACGGTGGCGACCAGCTCGTCGGTGCGGCGCGCGACCGCTTCGTACTCGGCGATCACGCCGGCCAGCGTCTCGTCCGGCAGCAGCTTGAACTCGTTCTCCCGCTGCTTGAAGTCCTCCTCCGTCATCTCCTCGAAGTTCGGCATCGCGGGAGCGCCCTCGACGAGGAAGTTCGCCCACCCGCGCTCGACCGAGGTCACGTGCTTGATCAGCCCGCCGAGGCACAGCTCGCTCGCCGTGGTGCGCTGCCGGGCCTGGTCGTCGGTCAGGCCGCGCGTGGTGAAGGTCAGGAAGAACCGGTGCTTCGCCAGCATGGCCAGCAGGTCCGCGCGCTCGCCGGTGACGGTCTCGGTGGAGGTCATTTCGGAGTCCCTTCGTCGTCGTTGAGACCAAGGTAGAACGCCTTGCGGCCACTTTTTGACCGCAATTGCGCGAGAATCGGGAACATGGCGAACACGAGCTCGCGGACGCTGCGGTTGCTGTCCCTGCTGCAGACCCACCGGTACTGGCCGGGCAGTGAACTGGCCGAGCGGCTGGGCGTCTCGCCGCGCACCCTGCGCCGGGACATCGACCGGCTGCGCGAGCTGGGCTACCCGGTGGAGGCGCAGCGCGGTGTCGACGGCGGCTACCAGCTCGCCGCGGGCGCGTCGCTGCCGCCGCTCGTGGTGGACGACGAAGAGGCGGTGGCCCTGACCGTCGGGCTCCAGACGGCAGCGCAGAGCTCGGTCGACGGCATCGCCGAGTCGTCGGTGCGGGTACTGGCGAAGGTCGTGCAGGTGATGCCGGCCCGGCTGCGCCGCCGGGTCGACGCGCTGCGGGCGATGACCGTGCCGGCGACCTGGCCCGGCGCGTCCGCGCCCCGGATCGACCCCGGCCTGCTCACCACGATCGCGCTGGCCTGCCGGGACAGCGAACGCATCCGCTTCGGCTACACCGACGCCGGGGGCCGCGAGTCCGAGCGGGAGGTCGAGCCGCTGCGGCTGGTCCCGCTCGGGCGGCAGTGGTACCTGGTCGCCTACGACCTCACCCGGCACGCGTGGCGCAACTTCCGCATCGACCGGATCAGCGGTCCACGCGGCACCGGCGCCCGGTTCCGGCCACGCGAACTGCCCACCGCCGACGCCGCCGAGTTCGTCCGCAGCTCGCTCGGCGCGCTGCCGCAGCCGTACGAGGTCGAAGTCGTCGTCGACGTCCCGGCGGCGGTGGCGCGCGAGCGGATCGGCCGGTGGGGCACGGTCGAGGAGGTCGACGAAGGCCGGTGCCGGGTGCGGATGACGACCGCCTCCCTGGACTGGCCCGCGCTGGCGCTGGGTTCGCTGTGCGCCGAGTTCCGCGTGGTCGGGCCGCCGGAGCTGCGTGATCAGCTGCGGGAGTGGGCAGGCCGGTTCAGCCGGGCCTGATCGCCGCGGCGGGCGTGCACGAAGACCGTCAGCGTGGCGGCCAGGAACACGACCTGCATGAGCGTGCGCGGGACGATCTGGTCGTCCCACGCGGTGAGCACGCCGCTCTGCACCGCGTAGACGTTCGCCGGGAACATCAGCACGAGCATGGCGGTCAGCCCGGCCGCGGCCCACGGGGCGGTGCGCGGCCACAGCACACCGACGGCGCCGGCGAGCTCCAGGACTCCGGTGACGGTCACCAGCAGGGCAGGCGCGGGCAGCGCCGGCGGGACCATGTCGATGAGCTGCTCCCGCATGCCCACGAAGTGCGAGATGCCGGTCGCGGTGAACATCGCGGCGACGCCGCCGCGCACGGCCATCGGCCACGGTCTGAGCCACCGGACCCCGGCCGCGCCGGCGAGCGCGAGGACCAGCGTGACGACGACCAGGATGATCAGCGGTGCCATGGGTCTCCTCCACATCTTGTCAGTGACAAGATTCCTCCCGCGCCCGCATCTTGTCAATGGAAAGATATGCTGGAGGCATGGCTGAGCGCTCCTACCACCACGGCGACCTGCGGCGCGCGATCCTCGAAGCCGCCGCCGAGACGATCGGCGAGCACGGTGTCGCGGCCCTGAGCCTGCGCGAGGTGGCGCGACGGGCCGGCGTGTCCCACGCGGCGCCGGTGCACCACTTCCGCGACAAGGCGGGCGTGGTGACCGCGCTGGCGACCGAGGGGTACGACCTGCTGGCCGACGCCCTCACCGCTGCCCGGGACCAGGGCCTGGTGGAGATCGGCGTCGCGTACGTGCGGTTCGCGGTGGGGCACCGCGCGCACTTCGACGTGATGTTCCGGCCGGACCTGCACCACGCCGAGGACGCGGACCTGCTGGCGGCGCGGCAGCGGGCGTGGGCGGTGATGGCGGACGCGGTGTCGGAGGGGAAGCTGGCGCAAGTCGCGGCCTGGTCGATCGTGCACGGTTTCGCGACGCTGTGGCTCAGCGGCGCGATGCCGCCCGAGGTGACCGGTGATTTGGAGGCGTCCGCCCGGGCGGTGGCGGAGATGCTGGCTCCCGGGGGTGCGGGTCGGTAGCCGGGGTGGCTGGTGTGCAGGGCCGCGGTCAGTCCGGAGGAGGGGCGGCACCGCGCGGGTGGCGCGGATGGGTAGTTGGAGCGCTGGGCCGCCAAGCGGTGGCGCTCGCGCCGGCGATCCGGCCCGGTGGCGAATTGCCGGTGCCCGCCACGCCGGTGGCGGGCGCGGCGCCGGTGGTGTGCGGGCGCCGCAGGGTCAGTAGTCGGAGTGCCGGGCCGCCGTAGCGCTCATGCTGGGCTGCCAGCCGGGCGATACCGGCCCATGCGGCGGGGCGCCGATGCCGCGGCGCGATGCTCGCCACGCCAGCTCGACCGGGCAGCCCCCTGACCGGCCAAGCCGGCTGGCACCCGACGGCCCAGCCGAAGGCCCGAGCCGAAGTGCGATGTCCGCGCGGACAGCTCAACCAAACAGCCACTCGTTGCCGACCAAGCCGGCTGGCACCGACGGCTCGGGCCAACTACCGGAGCCCCGGCGCCGAGGCGCCGTGCCGCAACACGTGCCGCGCGGGCTGCTCAGCGAGGAACCCGCCCGAGCCCCACGCGACTGGGCTCAGTCCGGTAGCCGCGCGCCCTGGCGCTGCAGTTCCTCCCGCACGGCGGCCGCGCTCACCGCACCCCGGGCACTCAGCGCCGCGGCCACTCCGGCCGCGTGGCCGGTCGCGAAGGCCGTCCCCATGGCGCGCAGTGAAGCGCCCGCGCCACGGTCGCCGTCCACGGTCCGGCCCGCGCAGAACAGGTTCGGCGTGTTCCGGCTCCACAGCACGCCGAGCGGGATGCCGTAGTAACCCGGCTCGCCGATGAACCGCCACTCCGACGGCACCCCCACCCCCGGGTGGTACTCGATCGGCCACGCGCCGATCGCCACCGCGTCGTCCGTGGGGGCCGGCGACAGCACGTCCTTCTCGGTCAGCTGGACCCGTCCGACCAGGTGCCGCGACTCGCGCGTGCCCAGTTCCGGGCCCGTGCTGACGATGTAGGCGTCCGCGCACCCCGGCAACGTCCGGATCACCCGCAGGTACGCCGCGGCCTGCCGTCGTGCGCTGCGTTCGGCTCGGCTCGTGTCCGCGGCGTCGCGCGCGTCGTAGCCCTCGTCCGCCAGGTACGTGATCAGGTCGCCGGACACCGGCATCCGCGCGATCAACCCGGATTCCGCCGTCAGGCCGGGCAGACCACGAGCCTTCGCCGCCCGGACCGCCTCCCGCACCGCATCCCGCGAGACCTCGGCGTTCGCCGCGATCCCGCCGAACCGCACACCCAGCGTGCCGTTCTGCACCCAGCCGTCGTTGCCGTACCGCACCTCCGCGCCCGCGTGCTGCGCCAGGTCGGCTTCACCGGTGGCGTCCACGAACACGTCCGCGGAGTACTCGTGCACCCCGGCGTGATCGGCCACCCGCACCGTCCGAACGCGATCGTCCACTCTGGACGCGTCCAGCAGGTGCGAGTGCAGCAGCACGTCCACCCCGGCGGCGTCGCACAGGTCGTCGGCGACCCGCTTCACCGCTTCGGGGTCGAACGCCACCGCCACCGCGGTGAAGCGCGTCGGCTCGCTCACCGCGCCCAGCTCGCGCAGCCCGTCGAGCACCTCGCCCGCCACGCCGAACACCACCTGCTCGCGGTCCTCCCGCGTGAACAACCCGCAGTACGTCACCACGTTCCGCAACGTCGCCGCCCCGCCCAGGCACGGTCCGCGCTCGATCAGCAGCGTCCTGGCCCCGGCCCGCCGCGCGCCGACCGCCGCGGCGATCCCGGCCGAACCGCCACCGGTGACGATCACGTCGTAGTTCACACAGCCTCCTTCTCGCGATCCGGCGCCGGCTGCTGTTCGCGGACGCCGAGCATGAGCAGCGCTCCCACGAGCGGGCCTGCGGCCAGCGTGGCGAACGCCGCGAAGAACGATTGGGTCGCCTGGAACACCGCGCCAAGCACCACCGGCACGACCGTGCTGCCGAGCTGCCAGAACGCGTTCGTCGCACCGGCCGCCGAACCGGCCAGGCCGACCCCGGCGATGCGCGGGATCATCGCGACCATCAGCGGGCTGTAGACGTAGGCCGCGACGCCGAGGAACGGCGCCACCCACAGGAAGCCCGTCAGGCTGTCCCGCGTGCCGAACACCAGCAGCGCCACCACGAACGCGCCGAGCACGACGACGGTCAGCGCCTTCCGCCTGCCGCCGAGCAGGTCGGACACGAACCCGATGCACGGCTTGGCCGCGATGGCGGCGATCCCGAAGATCGCGACCACCCCGCCCGCCTGCACCCCGGTCAGGCCGTTGCCCTTGACCATCAGCGCGTTGGACCAGGTGATGAACCCGTAGGTGCCCCACAGACCGCCGAACCCGGCCAGGCCGAGCAGCCACAGGTCACGCGAGCGGGCCAGCGGGCGCAGGTCCGGCACCGCGCGTTCGGCCACGTCTTCCGTTCGCGTGCGCACCAGGAGCAGGCACAGCACCGCGATGACCATCGAGGCGCCGCCGAACACGTGGTACGACGTCTGCCACCCGGAGGATTCGAGCAGCCGCGGCACGACCGCGTTGGCGATCACCGTGCCGAGCGAGGTCGCGGTCATGAACACGCCCATCGCGAACCCGCGGTCCTTCGGCGTGAACCACTGCGCGATCAGCTTCACGCCGGCCGAGTAGTCGCAGCCGGCGAAGATCCCGACCGCGGCCTGGAACGCGATGCCGACCGGCACGGAGTCGGTCTCGCCGAACAGGATCATGAACCCGCCGGCGAGGAACAGCGACGCGCCCATCACGACCCGCGCGCCGAGCCAGTCGGTGAGGACGCCGCCGGCCGCGTTCGAGATGACGTAGCCGACGTAGTAGCCGGTGGCGAAGACGCCCAGACCGGTGAGCGAGACCCCCAGGTGCTCGCCCACCGCGACCGACGCCGGTCCCCACGTCGACCGGTCCACCGACGTCATCGTGAACGCGGCCCAAGACAGCACCAGCACCACCCAGCGGTACGGGTCCCGGCCGGGAGTTCGACTCATCGTTGAGCGTCCCTTCTCCATTGATGTCCTGCCTCAGAGGCAGGGAGTAGTACACGTGCCTTGACACGTGCCTGTCCAATGCCGGTTAATCAGCCTGGTCATGCCTCACAGGCAGGGGAGAAGCGCGTGGAGCTGCGTCACCTGCGGTACTTCGTCGCCGTCGCGACCGAGGGCTCGCTCACCCGTGCGGCGGAACGGCTGCACCTCACCCAGCCGTCGCTGAGCCGTCAGATCCGGCAGCTCGAACGGGACATCGGGGCGCCGCTGCTGGAGCGCGGGGCGACGGGCACGACGCTCACGCCGGCCGGCGCCGCGCTGCACTCGCACGCGGTGCTCCTGCTGCGCCTGGCGGACGCCACCAGGGAGACCGCGCACGCGGCCGCGGGCCGGTCCCGTGAGGTGGTGGGGATCGGCATCCCGCCCGGGCTGTCCGCGGAGTGGCTGCTGGACACGCTGGCCGCGCTCGACGCGGCGGTCCCGCACGCGGCGGTCGCCCTCACCGAGGCGAGCAGCACCGAGCAGCTCCGGATGGTCCGCGAGGGCAGGCTCGACCTGGGCCTGGTGCACGAGCAGCCGGCCGGCAGCCTGCGGGGCGCGCGGCTGTTCGACCAGCCCTTCGGGGTCGCCGTCCGGCCAGGGCACCCGCTGGCCGACGGGCCGGCGTGCCGGCTGCGGGACCTGGACGGGGTGCGGATCCTCGCCCACGGGAGGCAGCAGGTGCCGGTCGCGCACGACCGCCTGGTCGTCGCGGCGCACGACGCGGGTGTGGTGCCGCTGTGGCAGTTCGCGCAGTTCTCCGAGCACGCGTGGGCATGCGCCGAGGCGACGAAGTCGGACGCCGTGCTGCTGACCGAACACTCCGCGACGCGGCTGCTGCCGGGCTGGCCGTGGCGGCCGGTGGTGGACCCGGCGCTGGAACTGGTGACGTGGCTGGTGTGGCCCCCCTCGACGCGCACCGTGGTGGACGAGGTGGCACGGACGATCAGCGACCGGTGACGCGCGGGAGGCGCGGGGGGCGGGAGCCCGCCACCAGGTCGAGCAGCTCGTTGATCTCCATGGCCCGCACGTTGACCGTCGAGAGCGCAAGCCTGTCGTGGTCGTGTGTAAGACTTCCGGGCGTGGCGAACCCCGGGTTGGATCAGGCAGCGAAGTTCGAACTGGCACGTCTCATCACCGAGCTGTCGGTGGTGCACGGCAAGGTGACGCTGGCCTCCGGCAAGGAGGCCGACTACTACATCGACCTGCGGCGGGCCACGCTGCACCACGCGGCGGCCCCCCTCATCGGCCGGCTCATGCGGCAGCTCACGGCGGACTGGGACTACGTGGCGGTGGGCGGGCTCACCCTCGGCGCGGACCCGGTCGCGACCGCGATGCTGCACTCGGCGTCGGCGGACGGGAAGGTCCTCGACGCGTTCGTGGTGCGCAAGGCCACGAAGTCGCACGGCATGCAGCGCCGCATCGAGGGCATCGAGGTCGCGGGGCAGCGGGTGCTCGCCGTGGAGGACACCTCGACCACCGGCAGCAGTGTGCTGACCGCCGTCGAGGCGCTCACCGAGGCGGGCGCGACCGTGGTCGGCGTGGCGACGGTCGTCGACCGCGGCACCGGCGCGCGTGAGGCCATCGAGAAGGAAGGCCTCACCTACCGGTATCTGCTGGACCTCGACGACTTGGGTCTGTAGCCGATTCACGCCGCCCCCTAGGGGGAAACCCCGAAGTGATCTCCGGAATTCGAGTCGACATTCCTGCCTTGATCAGGAGTAACCTCGATACCAGGGGAATCGCGGGAAGGGGGCGGCGTGACGATCGCGGGAGTTCTGGCCGACATAACGGTCGGATTACACATTCTGGCCCTGCTTTACATCGGCCTCGGCGGGTTTCTCGCCTGGCGGTGGCCGCGCAGCATTTTCGTGCACGTGTTCTTCGCCATCTGGGGTGTGGCGGTCAACGTCTTCCCGATCCCCTGCCCGCTGACGGCGCTGGAGGACTACTTCCGCGGCCTGCAGGGCCTGGGCCCGCTGCCGGGCGGCTTCAACGCCTACTACCTCTACGACACGGTGTTCCCGCGCTCGATGCTGCCGGTGGTCGCCGTGGTCGCGCTGGCGCTGGTGGTCTTCTCCTACGCGGGCGCGTACCTGCGCTGGAAGCACCGCGAGCACCCGTCGACGCACGCCATGCCGCAGGCCTAGGACACAATCCTCCGTGTGGTCATCCTCCTGATCCTGCTCGGCATCCTGCTCTGCGGCGTGGTCGCCGGGCTGGTCATGCGCCCCCGCGCGCGGGCCGCGCAGGACGCCTTCGCCGACGGGGTGCAAGCGCTTGCCGCACGCACCGGGTGGCGGCCCGGCCACGCACCGCTGCCGCCGCTGCAGTCGACGTTCGTGACGATCGACGACGTCCTCGGGTCGAGCAACCACCTCCCGGCGGAGGTGGCGCAGCGGATCACCACCCAGACCGTGTTCTTCACCACCGAGCACATCGCCGCGGTGTTCCCCGGTGAGCTGACCCAGCAGGACCTCACCACCGCGACCGCGGACCTGCTCGCGGACCTGTCCGGGGCCCGCCGATGAGCGAGGAGACCGGCCCGACCGAGTGGACCGCCCGGGAACCGGTCGGCGTCGGCCCGTGGGAGGGCGAGTGGCCCACCGGTGCGCACTACGACCCCGAGCTGCTGGCCGAAGGCGACCGCCGCAACGTCGTGGACGCCTACCGGTACTGGCGGCGCGAAGCGATCGTCGCCGACATCGACCGGCGACGGCACCCCTTCCACGTCGCCATCGAGAACTTCCAGCACGACCACAACATCGGCACCGTGGTGCGCACCGCGAACGCCTTCGCCGCGGCCGCCGTGCACATCGTCGGGCGGCGGCGCTGGAACCGGCGCGGCGCGATGGTCACCGATCGGTACCAGCACCTCGAACACCACCCGGACGTGCCGTCACTGCTGACCTACGCGCGCGACCGCGGCCTGGCGATCGTCGCCGTGGACAACACCCCCGGCTCGCAGCGCGTGGAAACCGCTGAGCTGCCACGGGAGTGCGTGCTGCTGTTCGGCCAGGAAGGCCCCGGCCTGTCCGCCGAGGCGCACGACGCGGCGGCGGTGGTCGTGTCGATCGCGCAGTTCGGCTCCACGCGCTCGATCAACGCCGGGGTCGCCGCCGGCATCGTGATGCACGCCTGGATCAGGCAGCACGCGGACCTGTCGGCGGCCTGGTAGGCGTCACCTCGACCGGGATCCCGTTCAGCACAGCGGTTCCGGACAGCGCGTCCAGCAGGGTTTCGTCGGCCACCAGGTTGCTGTTCACGCCCGCGTGCGCCGCCGCGACCGCGGTCTGCGTGCCCGGCCCGCCGTGGCCCCAGCCGTGCGGGATGCTGACCACACCCGGCCGGATCTCCTCGGTCACCTCGACCGGCACCTCGATCTTGCCCGCCTTGGAGCTGACCAGCGCCGGCTCCCCGTCGGCCAGTCCGAGCCGCTCCGCGTCGTCCGGGTGGACCTGCACGGTGCACCGGTTCTTGCCGCGCACCAACGGTTCCAGGTTGTGCATCCACGAGTTGTTCGACGACAGCTGCCGCCGCCCGATGAGCACCAGCTCGCCGTCCGGCACGTGCGCGAGTTCCGCGGCCAAGCGCGGCACGTCCGCGGTGATCGCCTCCGGCGCCAGCTCGACCTTCCCGCTCGCCGTCGACAGGATTTCCGGCAGGCGCGGGCGAAGCGGCCCGAGGTCCACGCCGTGCGGGGCGGCTTCGAGGTCCGCCAGGGTCAGGTCGTACGGCCCGGCGCGCAGCATCAGGTCGATCAGCCGCGCCGGCCCGCGCCGGTTCCCCGCGACGGCCGGGTCGAGCCCGGCGCGCTGCGCGATCTGGCCCGCGAGGAACGCGTCCAGCGCCTCGATGTCCGGATCGGGGCCCTGCCCGGTGACGATGCTGGTGAGCCGCAACATGGTCGCCCACTCCGGCGGCAGCTCGCTGGTCAGCGCGGCCGGGGTCCAGTTCGCGACGTTGCGCACGGCCAGCTGGTACAGCGCGACGTCGTAGTGCTCCCGTTCGAGCGGGGTGGGGCCGGGCAGGATGACGTCGGCGTGCCGGGTCGTCTCGTTGCGGTAGATGTCCAGCGACACCATGAAGTCCAGCCGCGCCAGGGCTTCCGCGAGCCGACCGGCGTTCGGGGTGCTCAGGCACGGGTTGCCGCTGACGGTGATCAGCGCGCGGACCTGGCCGTCGCCGGGCGTGAGGATCTCGTCGGCCAGCGTCGCGACCGGCACCTCGCCGAGCACCTCCGGCAGACCGCGCACGCGGGTGCGCCAGCGGCCGTGCCGGAACGGGCGGCGCTTGCCGGGCGCGCTGTTCGCCTGCCCGGCGGCGGCGAGCGGGAACATCACACCGCCGGGGCGGTCCAGGTTGCCGGTGAGGACGTTGAGCACGTCGACCAGCCAGCTGGCGAGGGTGCCGAACGCCTGCGTGGTGGTGCCGATCCGGCCGTACACCGCGGCGGACTCGGCGGCCGCGAGCTCGCGGGCCATCCGGCGGATTTCGCCGGCCGCGATGCCGGTGACCGGCGCGACCGCCTCGGGGGTGAAGTCGCGGGCCAGTTCGCCGACGTCCTCGACGCCCGTCACGTGCTCGGCGAGGCGCCCAAGGCTCACGCTCCCGTCCGCGAACAGCACGTTGACCAGCGCGAACAGCAGGAGCGCGTCGGTGCCCGGGCGGATCGTGTGGTGCTCGTCGGCGATCTGCGCGGTGCGGGTCCGGCGCGGGTCGACCACGACCACCTTGCCGCCGCGCTCGCGGATCGCCTTGAGCCGCCCGCGCATGTCCGGCGCGGTCATCAGGCTTCCGTTGGAGACCAGCGGGTTGGCGCCGAGCACCAGCAGGTGCTGGGTGCGGTCGACGTCCGGCACCGGGATCGTCATGCCGTCGCCGAACAGGTAGCCGCTGGAGTAGTGCTTGGGCAGCTGGTCGACGCTGCCCGCGGTGTAGAAGTTCTTGGTGCCCAGGGCCTTGAAGAAGACGCGGCCGTAGAGCGCGGTCGACAGGTTGTGCACGCTCGGGTTGCCCGCGTACACGGCGACGGCGTCGCGGCCGTGCGCCTCCATGATCGGCAGCAGGCGCGCGTTGATCTCGGCGAACGCCTCGTCCCAGGAGACCGGGACGTGCTTGCCGTCGCGCTTGACGAGCGGGGTGCGCAGGCGGTCGGGGTCGTGGTGCAGCGCGGCCAGCGACGCGCCCTTGGGGCAGATGAAGCCGCGGGAGAAGACATCCTCGGCGTCCCCGCGCACCTCGGTGACCTGGCTGCCGTCGAAGGTGACCGTCAGGCCGCAGGTGGCCTCGCAGAGCGGACAGGTGACATGCGCCGTTGCCATCCCCTGATCGTCGACGGAACCCAGCGGCATGTCGAGGGCCAATCCATGATGGGTTCATGCACAGCGACTGGGCCGCCGCCGCGGAACGGGCGATCGTCACCCGGCACCTCCGCCGGCTCTGGGGACTGCCGGGCACGCTGCTCGCCCGGAGCGGCTGGCCGGCGACCCCCGATCAGCGGCTGCACGTGCACTGGAACTACTGGTGGCAGGCGCACCTCCTGGACTGCCTGACCGACGCGCAACTGCGGGACCCGACGCCGGCGCGCGAGGCCGCGATCGAGCGGTTCGTGTCGTCGATGCGGCTGCGGAACCGGGGCAGCTGGCGCAACGACTACTACGACGACCTGGCGTGGCTGGGACTCGCGTTGCAGCGCACCGGCCGGGACGTGGGCTTCTTCCTCGGCGAGCTGCGGTCCGGCTGGACGACGGAGGGCGGCGGCGGCATCTGGTGGCGGCGCGGCGACCGGTTCAAGAACGCGCCGTCGAACGGGCCGGCGGCGATCCTGTTCGCCAGGGCCGGTGACGTGGAGCGGGCGCGGGAACTGCTGGACTGGATGGAGAAGACGCTCGTCGACCCCGACACCGGGGTGGTGTGGGACGGGCTGCGGGTGGACAGCGGCGACCTGGTGCAGGAGATCTACACGTACTGCCAAGGGGTTTTCCTCGGCGCGTGTCTGGAAATGTCCGAACTGGACCGGACAGCGCGCACGATCCGGGCGGTGGCCGCGAATTGCGCGCCGGGCGGGGTGCTGCGCGGCCAGGGCGGCGGCGATGGCGGGTTGTTCGCCGGAATCCTGGCGCGCTACCTGGCGCTGGCCGTGCACCGGTTGCCGGCAGGCCCGGAGGCGGACGCGGCGCGCGATCTGGTGCTCGCCTCCGCGGAGGCGGCGTGGACCGGAGCGGCCGACGCCTACGGCGGCCCGCTGTTCAGTCCGGAGTGGAACGAGCCGGCGCCCACCCCGCCCCTGCCGAAGAACCACCCGGCGCGGGACCTCTCGGTGCAGCTGGGCGCCTGGATGCTCCTGGAAGCCGCGGCGACGCTCTAGCGACCGCAGCCCGAGCTTCGGCGAACGCAGAACTCTCGCCCAGGAACGTGGGACTCGCGGCCGCGAATGCAGAACTCGCGCGAGTCCCGCGCTCCGCTGCGCGAGTCCCACGCTCGGGCGGGTGAGTTCTGCGCTTGGGTGCGTGAGTTCTGCGGAACTGCCGGTGTGGTCGCGCTAGTGGCCGCAGCCGCAGGAGGCGCGGTGCATCAGGCGCGGCGGCAGGCGGACCGTCTCGTGTGGGCGGTCCGGCTCCTTGATCCGGGCCAGCAGCAACCGCACCGCGCGGCGGCCGATCTCCTCGATCGGCTGGGCCATCGTGGTCAGCGGCGGCTCCACCAGGTCCGACCACTCGACGTCGTCGAAGCCGGCCAGCGCCAGGTCCGCGCCGACCCGCAACCCCTGCCTGCGGACCTCGTGCAGCACGCCGACCATCATCGAATCGTTGGCCACCACCAGCGCCGTCGGCCGGTCCGGCAACGCGAGCAGTTTCGCGGTCGCCGCGGCGCCGCCCTCGCGCGAGGAGTGCCCGGACACCACCAGCTCCGGGTTCCACGACAACCCGCCGCGCCCGAGGCCGAGCCGGTAGCCCAGCGTCCGCTCCTCGGACGTGGTCAGCCCGGGCATCCCGCTGACGAACCCGATCCGCCGGTGCCCCAGCGAGGCCAGGTGCTCGGTCAGCGCCGACGTCGACTGGATGTTCTCCGACCCGACCTGGTCCACGTCGGTCCGCATGGTCAAGCGGTCGATCAGCACCGTCGGCAGCCCGAGCGACACCAGCTCGCTGATCACGCGACCATCGCCCGCCGCGGGGGTCAGCAGCATCCCCTCGACCCGCCGGGACCGCAGCGTCCGGACCGTCTCCTGCTCGGTCTTCACGGTGTCGTGGGTGTCGGCGAGCAGCACCGTGTACCCGGCCGCGGCGGCTTCGCGTTCGATCGCCTGCATCAGCGCCGCGAAGTACGGGTTGGCGAGCAGCGAGATCGCCACGCCGATCTGCCGCGTGCCGCCGGTGACCAGCGAACGGGCGATCGCGTCGCCGGTGTAGCCGGTCTCCTCGATGGCGCGCAGCACCGCGGCCTTGGTTTCCGGGGCCACCGCGCGGGTCCCGTTCACCACGTGTGAGACGGTGGTGATCGAGACGCCGGCCAGATCGGCGACGTCCTTCTGGGTGGGCCTGGACGGCATCAGAGTTCTCCATCGAGCACGAGCGATCCGCAAGCGTTTGCGCAAACGCTTGCCGGAGTAGTGTAAGCCCTCCTACCGTCCCCGTCGGCAAACGATCAGCCTCGATGGGGAGGGCAGCGTGAGACAGCGGAGTCTCCTGTGCCTCGTCACGGCCGGCTTGCTGGCCGTCAGCGGGTGCACCGTCGAACGCCACTGGGGCGGGAGTTCCGCTCCGGCTGGCAGCGGCCAGGCCAAGGTCGGCCTGGTGACGAAGACCGAAACGAATCCGTACTTCGTGGAGCTGCGCAACGCGGCGAGCGCCGCCGCGCAGGCCCAGGGCGCCGAGTTCATGGCGCTGGCCGGGCAGTTCGACGGCGACAACGACGGCCAGGTCCGGGCCATCGAGAACATGGTCCAGCAGGGCGTCACCACCATCCTGATCACCCCGAACTCCTCGACGGGCGTGCTCGCCGCCATCGCGCGCGCCCGGCAGGCCGGGGTCATGGTGATCGCGCTGGACACCGCGACGGACCCGGCCGACGCGGTCGACGCCACCTACGCGACGGACAACGTCGCGGCCGGGCGGCAGCAGGGCGCCTACGTCAAGGCCGCGCTCGGCGGCGCCGCCCCGAAGGTGATCATGATCGACGGCACCGCGGGCAGCACAGTGGACACCTACCGGCACAACGGCTTCCTCGAGGGCATCGGACTGAAGGACGGCGACCCGGCCATCGTCGGCAGGGACAACGCCAACGGCGACCAGTCCATCGCGCAGCAGAAGATGGAGAACCTGCTCCAGCGCAGCACCGACCTCAACGCGGTCTACACGATGAACGAGCCGACCGCGCGCGGCGCGTACGCCGCGCTGCAGGCCCGCGGCCTGCGGATCCTGATGGGCTCGATCGACGGCGGCTGCCAGGGCGTGCAGAACGTGCGCGACGGCCAGTACGCGGCGACGGTCATGCAGTTCCCGCGCAAGATGGCCGAAGAAGGCGTCGCCGCCGCCGTCCGGTACGCGAAGACCGGGCAGAAGCCGAGCGGGTTCATCGACACCGGCTCGGTCGTGATCACCGACCGCCCGATGCCCGGCGTGCCCAGCCAGGACACCACGTGGGGCCTGCAGAACTGCTGGGGGACGAAATGACGGCGTCCACTGTGGAGCGGCGCGAGTCGCTCGGTGAGTTCTTCCTGCGCGCCCCGGCGATCGGGCCCGCGCTCGCGCTGGTGGTCGCGGTCGTGGTGTTCTCGTTGTCCACCAGCACGTTCCTGGAGCTGGACAACCTGTCGCTGGTGGTCGAGCAGTCGCTGGTGGTCGGCACGCTCGCGCTCGGCCAGACGCTGATCATCCTCACCGCGGGCATCGACCTGTCGAACGCGGCGGCGATGGTCCTGGCGACGCTGCTGATGGCGAAACTGCTGGTCGGCGGGGTGCCCGGCGGGCTGGCGCTCATCCTCGGCGTGCTGGTCACGGCAGTGCTGGGCCTGGTCACCGGTTCGCTGGTCACCCGGGTCAAGCTGCCGCCGTTCATCGTCACGCTCGGCTTGTTCACCATGCTCACCGCGGCGGCGAAGCTGGTCGCCGACGGGCAGGCGGTGCCGATCGCGCCCGACTCGCTGCTCGCCTGGCTCGGCACCCGCCGCTACCTGTTCGGCGGCATCCCGGTCACCTACGGCATGACGCTCGCGCTGGTCATGTACCTCGTGCTCTGGTACGCGCTGACCAGGACGGCGTGGGGCAAGCACGTCTACGCCGTCGGCAACGCGCCGGAAGCCGCGCGGCTGAGCGGCATCAAGGTCAACCGGACGATCGTGTCGGTGTACCTGGTGGCCGGGCTGATCTTCGGCATCGCCGCGTGGCAGGCGCTGGGCCGGGTGCCCAACGCGGACCCGAACGCCTACCAGCTCGGCAACCTCGACTCGATCACCGCGGTCGTGCTCGGCGGCACCAGCCTGTTCGGCGGACGCGGATCGGTGTTCGGGACGATGATGGGTGCGTTGATCGTGACGGTGCTGCGCTCCGGGCTGACCCAGCTCGGCGTCGACTCGCTCTACCAGGACGTCGCCACCGGTGCGCTGGTGATCGCCGCGGTGGCCGTGGACCGGCTGGCCAGGAGGCAGAAATGACCCCGACACTCTCGGCGCGCGGCCTGGTCAAGCGCTTCGGCAGGGTGACCGCGATCGACGGCGCGGACTTCGACCTCGAACCGGGCGAGGTGCTCGCCGTGGTCGGCGACAACGGCGCGGGCAAGTCGAGCCTGATCAAGGCGCTGTCCGGGGCGCTGGTGCCGGACGCGGGCGAGATCTTCGTCGACGGCGAGCCGGTGCACTTCCGCACGCCGCTGGACGCCCGGCGCTGCGGCATCGAGACCGTCTACCAGGACCTGGCACTGGCGCCTGCGCAGGACATCGCGACCAACATGTTCCTGGGCAGGGAGATCCGCCGCGGCGGCGTGTTCGGGCTGGTCCGCAAGCTGGACACGGCGAAGATGCGCGCCGAGGCCCAGCGGGTGCTCGACGAGCTGGACATCAAGATCAAGTCGATCACGCAGCCCGTCGAGACGCTCTCCGGCGGCCAGCGGCAGGGCGTCGCGGTCGCGCGGGCCGCGGCGTTCGGCACCAAGGCCGTGATCATGGACGAGCCGACCGCGGCGCTCGGCGTGGCCGAGTCGGCGAAGGTGCTGGAGCTGATCGACCGGATCCGGCAGCGCGGCCTGCCGGTCGTGCTGATCAGCCACAACATGCCGCACGTGTTCGAGATCGCGGACCGCATCCACGTGCACCGGCTGGGCAAGCGGGTCGGCGTGGTCTCGCCGAAGACGACCAGCATGAACCAGGTCGTCGGGCTGATCACCGGCGCGCTGCGCGTCGGGGCGGACGGCCAGGTCGAGGAGGTCGAGTCGGCGGTTCAGACGGGGTTGTCGGCGTGACCGTCCTGCTCGCGGGCCTGTGCACGGTGGATCTCGTGCAGCGGGTGGCGGAGCTGCCGTCCCCCGGCGAGAAGGTGCAGTCGCTCGGCGTCGAGGTGGCCGCGGGCGGGCCGGCGACCAACGCCGCCGTCACGGTCGCGGCCCTCGGCGAGGAGGCCGTGCTGGTCACGGCGCTGGGCAGGCACCCACTCGCCGGGCTGGCTCGCGCCGACCTGGCCGCGCACGGCGTGCGGATCGTGGACATCGCCGCCGAGCAGGACGAACCCCCAGCGGTGAGCGCCGTCGCTGTGCGCGACCGCGACGGCGAACGGACCGTCGTCTCACGCAACGCCGGGTCGAGCCCGGGCGCCATGCCGTCCGAACTGCCGGACGGCGTCCGAGCCGTACTGGTCGACGGGCACCTGCCGCGGCTGGCGCTGGGCGTGGCGCGCTGGGCACGGGACCGGGGCGTTCCGGTCGTGCTGGACGCGGGCAGCTGGAAACCGGTGCTGGACGACCTGCTGCCGCTGGTCGACATCGCGGCCTGCTCGGCGCGGTTCCGCGCGCCGGGGCCGAGCCTGCGTGAACGCGGGGTGCCGACGGTGGTCGTGACGAACGGCCCCGGCCCGGTGCGCTGGGAGACGAGCGACGATGCTGGTGAGATCGAGGTGCCACGCGTGCCCGCGGTGGACACACTGGGCGCGGGGGACGTCTGGCACGGCGCGCTGGTGTACGGCGTCGGGAGGTTCGGGCTGCCGGAACTGATCCGGTTCGCCAACGGAGTGGCCGCGGAGAAGGTGCGGCACGCGGGGCCACGGACGTGGGTCCCGGAGGTAGGGAAGTTGGGAGTGCGATGACGAGTCCGACGTTCGACGAGCTGCTGACCAGGGCGGAGGGCCTGGTGACGCGCGGGAGGCGGTCCATCCTCGGGATCGTGGGCGCGCCCGCGGCAGGCAAGACCACCCTGGCGCGCGGGCTGGCCGACGCGCTCGGCAACCGCGCGGTCGTGGTCGGGATGGACGGGTTCCACCTGGCGCAGGTCGAGCTGCAGCGGCTGGGCCGGACCGACCGCAAGGGCGCGCCGGACACCTTCGACGCCTTCGGGTACGTGAGCCTGCTGCGCCGCATCAAGGAGACCAAGGAGACGGTGTACGCGCCGCTGTTCCGGCGCGAGATCGAGGAGCCGATCGCGGGTGCGGTGTGCGTGCCGCCGGAGGTGCCGCTGGTCATCACCGAGGGCAACTACCTGCTGGTCGACGAGGAGCCGTGGAGCGACGTGCCCGGGCTGCTGGAGGAGATCTGGTTCCTCAAGCCCGACGAGCAGGAGCGGATCGAGCGGCTGGTCAACCGGCACCGCCGCTACGGCCGGACGCTGGTCGAGGCGAAGGGCCGGGCGCTGGGCAGCGACCAGCGCAACGCGGACCTGATCGAGACCACCGCGAGCCGGGCCGACCTGGTGCTGGAGAACCTGCCGCTGCAGAACTTCGTGATATGAGCGGGGTCCTCGTCGTCACCGGGGGCAGCCGGGGCATCGGCGCGGCGGTCGCGACGCTGGGCGCCGCGCGCGGGTATGACGTGGTGATCAACTACGCGAGCGACACGGCGGCGGCCGAGGAGGTCGCCGCCCGGGTTCGCGCCGCGGACCGGAAGGCGCTGGCCGTCCGCGGCGACGTGGCGTCCGAGGAGGACGTGATCGCGTTGTTCGACGCGGCGGCCGGGCTGGGGCCGGTCACCGCGGTGGTGAACAACGCGGCGATCACCGGCAACACGCCGGGGCGGCTGGACTCCCAGGACGTGGCGACGGTGCAGCGAGTGCTGGACGTCAACGTGACCGGGGTGTTCCTGTGCTGCCGGGAAGCGGTGCGCCGGATGTCGACGCGGTACGGCGGGTCCGGTGGCGCAGTGGTCAACATTTCGTCCACAGCCGCGCGCACCGGTTCGCCCGGCGAGTGGACGCACTACGCGGCGACGAAGGCGGCGGTCGAGACACTGACCTGGGGGCTGGCGCAGGAGGTGGCCGGCGAGGGGGTGCGGGTCAACGCCGTGGCGCCCGGCCTGGTGGACACCGGCCTGCACGCGGCGGCCGGGCTGCCGGACCGGGTGGAGCGGCTGGCGCCGACGATCCCGCTCGCGCGCCCCGGCCGGCCGGAGGAGATCGCCGAGGCGGTCCTGTGGATGCTTTCGCCTGCCGCGTCCTACGCGGTGGGCGCGATCCTGCCGGTCGGCGGCGGCCGCTGACGCTGTCCACAGCCTGTGGATGAAAGTTCGAGTTGTCCACAGGTACACCCGTGGAAACCGGGAACCCGAACGGGACGTTGTCATTCCTGAGGGGGCTCGATCGGGTGAGAAGGGACTGCATGTCGAAGCTGACCGGAGTGCACCACTTGGCGCTCACGGTGACCGACGTCGACCGGAGTGTGCCCTGGTACGAGCGCGTGCTCGACCTGCGGGAGACCGGGCGGCGAGAGGATCCGGAGACCGGCCTGCGCAAGGTGCTGCTCCAGGCCCCCGGCGACGCGTTCTCGGTGGTCCTGCTGCAGCACCCGGACACCGAGCGCGGCCCGTTCGACGAGCGCCGGACCGGGCTGGACCACGTCGCGTTCACGGTGCCGACCTTCGCCGAGCTCAAGCAGTGGGAGCAGCGGCTCGCGGACTACGGGGTCGAGTACAGCCCCGCCAAGCAGTCGCGCACGCTGCCCGGCTCCGCGGTCATCGTGTTCCGCGACCCGGACGGCATCCAGCTGGAGGTGTGGGCCGGCATCGACTCCTGAGGCCCGGCGCTGTTGATCTGCGCGGTCGACCGCGAGAACCTGGTTCCACCACGCGACCGCGGTGGAAGCGCCAGCCCCCGGAGGACCGATGACGGACCGGATCTTCGACGCACTCGCCGACGCCGCCGCGGACCCGGCCGCCATCGGCTGGCTGTCCGGTGGCCGCGAGATCGGGTTCGCCGAGGTGGACCGGCTGTCCGACCGGTTCGCGGCCGGCCTGCTGCGGCACGGGATCCGGCACGGCGACCGGATCGCCGTCCTCGGCCCCACCGCGCCGGAATGGCTCGTGGTCTACTTCGCCGCGGCCAAGATCGGCGCGGTCGTGGTGGGCCTGAGCGTGCGCTACCGGGAGAACGAACTCGCCCACATGCTGCGTGACTCTGGAGCGCGCCTGGTGGTCACCGTGCCGTCGCACGACGGCATCGACTTCCCCGCGCTGCTCGCCGGGCTCGTCGAGACCGTGGTGACCTTCGGCGGCGACGGCCTGACCTTCGACGACCTCCTGGTCGACGGGCCGACGGCGGAGGCAACGGCAGCGGTCACCCCGGACGACCCGGTGATGATCATCTACACCTCGGGCACCACCGGCACGCCCAAGGGCGCCGTCCTCACCCACCGCGGCCAGCTCGCGGCGGCTCGCTCGCAGGCCAGGCACATGCGCATGACCGAGCACGACGTCCTGCCGGTCGCCGTGCCGCTCAACCACGTCAGCGGGATCACCTGTTGCGTGCTGGCCGCACTCGTCGCACGGGCGCGCGCGGTCCTGCTGCCCGCCTTCGACCCCCGCGAGATCGCCGGTCTCTTCGCCACCGCGGGCCTCACCCTGTGGGTCGGGGTGCCCACGATGCACACGCTGCTGCTCAACCGTCCGGAGCTGGACGCGGTGGACACCTCGGCGGTGCGGCTGGTCGTCACCGGCGGCGCGAACGCCGAGCCCGCCCTGCTGGAGCGCCTGCACGCCCGGTTCCCGCGCGCCAGGGTGATGAACCTCTACGGGCTGAGCGAGACCGCGGGCGCCGTGTTGATGACGGCGTGGGACGACGACTTCGACACGACCGCGACCACGGTCGGCCACCCGCTGCCGGACGTCGAGATCAGGGTGGACGCCGCCGCGGACGGGACGGGTGAGCTGCTCGTGCGGTCGCCTTCGCTGATGGCCGGCTACCACGGCCGCCCGCGGGAGACGGCCGAGGCCTTCACCGACGGCTGGCTGCGCACCGGCGACCTCGCGACCGTGACGGACACCGGCGCGGTTCGGCTGCGTGGGCGGGCCAAGGAGATGTTCGTGCAGGGCGGGTTCAACGTGTACCCGGTGGAGGTCGAGAACGTGCTCACCGCGCATCCGGACGTCGTGCTGGCCGCCGGGATCGGGGTGCCCGACCCGGTGCTCGGCGAGATCGGCCGCTACTACGTGGTGCTCGCGCCAGGGGCCACCGCGACCGCCGACGACCTGAAGTCGTTCTGCGCCGGGAAGATCGCCGACTACAAGGTGCCGAAGGAGATCGTCGTGCGGGACAGCCTGCCGCTCACCCCCGCGGGGAAGATCCAGAAGAGCCGCCTGCGCGACTAGCGCCTGCCTCGGGGCTCACGGGCCGGTCCGGGAATGCGCCGCGGGCCTTGGCCAGGTCAATCTGCTCCTGGCCGCGCTCGGTCATCAGGCCCTGCTCGATCATGCGCGCGGCTCGCTCCTGGTTCACCCGGCTCCAGTTGCTGCCCGGCCGCCGCGGGGTGAAGCGCAGCCGGAAGCTGGTCGCGTCGTGCTTGCGGGCGTGGCTGTCGATCCAGCCGAAGCACAACGCCTGCTCGATCGCCTCGCCGTAGCCGACGCTCGGCACCGGGCTGTCCTTGTGCTGGATGACCAGCCAGATCTCCCGCTCGGTGCCGCTGTGCGCGGCCAGCCAGTCCCGCCACTCCGCCGCGGTGCGCGCGCTGTACGTGGTCATCGCAGCATGTCCAGGTAGTGCTGGTTGAACATCACGCCGAGCACGTTGCCGAACGGGTCGACCACCGACGCCGTGACGAAGCCCGGCCCGCGTTCGATGGGCTTCTCGTGCTCGGTGGCGCCGAGGTCGAGCAGCCGCCGGAAGGCGCCCTCGACGTCGTCCACGTGCCAGTACACGATCGCGCCGTTCGCGCCCGGCTTCTCCGGCGCGTAGCGGCTGTCCTTGATGCCGAGTTCGTGCTGGTAGTCGCCGATGCGGAATTCGAGGTAGGCGGGCGGTCCGTCCAGCGGGCGGCGGAAGTACGGCTCGGCGCCGAGCACTTCGCTGTACCAGCGGGCGGCGGCCTCCACGTCGTCGGCGTAGTAGGTGACGGTGGTGAGTCCTCGCAACATTTTTCGGTCCTTTCTCCGGTGACAGGACCCATGCTCGCGCCTAAAGTGCTCACCAACTGAGCACTTTCCGGAGAGGATTTCGTGCGAGCCGACCGGTTGATTTCCGCGGTGCTGCTGATGCAGGCCCGCGGCCGGGTCACGGCCGCCGAACTGGCCGCCGAACTGGAAGTGTCGGTGGCGACCGCGCGCCGTGATCTGGAGGCGTTGTCCACAGCCGGGATCCCGGTTTATCCACAACCGGGCCGCGGCGGCGGGTGGTCGCTGGTCGGGGGCGCGCGGACGGACCTGAGCGGGTTGTCGGCGGCCGAGGCGCGGGCGTTGTTCCTGCTCGCCGGGCCGGTGGCGGAGTCGGACGAGGCGAAGGCGGCGTTGCGCAAGCTGGTGCGGGCGTTGCCGGGACCGTTCCGGGCGGACGCGGAGGCCGCGGCGAGCGCGACGATGATCGACCCGGCCCGCTGGGGCGAGCGCGACAAGACCCGCCCGGAGCTGGTGGACCGCCTGCAGGCGGCGGTGATCGGGCGGCGGAAGGTGCGGCTGGCGTACGCGAACTCGAAGCGGGAGCGGTCGGAGCGGCTGGTCGACCCGTGGGGCCTGGTCGACAAGGACGACGTCTGGTACCTGGTGGCCGGCACCGAGCGGGGCAGGCGGACCTTCCGGGTGGACCGGATCATGGCCGCCGAGGCGACGGACGAACCGGCCGGGCGGCCGGACGACTTCACGCTGGCGCAGGCGTGGGACGAGGTGGTCGCCGAGGTGGAGCGGCGCCGGTCCCGCACCTGGGCGACGGTGCTCGTGGAGTCGCGGTTCGCGGATGTGCTGCGGGACCAGTTCGGGCGCCACAGCGAGGTCGTCGCGGAGGAGGACGGCCGCAGCCGGGTCCGACTTGCCGCGCCGACGCCGCTGGACATCGCCCGCCACCTGGCCGGCTGGGGCGCGCTGATCGAGGTGCTGGACCCCGAGCCGGTCCGCGCGGAACTGGCCCGGATCGGCGCCGAACTGACGGCGCGGTACGGCTAGCTGAAGCTAGGCCGCCGCGGGGTACTCGTTCTCCGGGTCTTCCTCGACCGGGCGGCGCATCTCCTGCCGGTACCGCACGAAGCCGTACCCCGTGCCGACCACGAAGAACGCGACCGACAGCCACACCAGCACGGTCTTGACCCACGGGATCGCGTCCAGCAGGCCGGCGCCGTAGTAGCCGATCAGCACCAGCGTCGGCACCCAGAACACGCCGCCGATCGTGGTGGCGAGCATGAACCGCCGCGGGTCCATCCGCGCGGCGCCCGCGATGAGCGGCGCCAGCGTGCGGATCCACGGGATCCACCTGGCCGCCACGATCGCGAAGAAGCCCTTGCGGTCGAGGAACTCGCGCGCCCGTTCGAGGTTGTGCCGGTTCAGCACCTTGCCCCCGCGTCTGGCGATGAACCGCACCCCGGTCTGCTGCCCGATGTAGTAGCCGACCTGGTTGCCGACCACCGCGACGACGAGCGCGGCCCCGGACAGCAGCCAGGCGCTCGCGTGCGCCCCGTGCGAGGCGAGCACGACCCCGGCCGCGAACAGCAGCGAGTCCCCGGGCAGGAACAGCCCGATGATGAGCGCGCACTCGATGAACACGAAGCTGAGCACGATGACCCAGACCAGCAGCGGGCCGGCTGTGTTCAACCAGCCGACGCCGACGGCTTCGGACGCGGCGAAGTCGAAAGTCACCCGGAAAGCGTACGTGCCGCACGCAACCAACGGTCGACGGATCCGCGGAAAACAGGTGATCGTTACGGAACGCGGTCGCACACCGAACAGGGTGTGCGACCGCGGATCCGCTCACATTTGCGGCAGCGACTCGCCCTGAACAGCCTCGATGTCGAGTTCGATCTTGATGTTCGACCCGATCGCGGCGACGCCGGCACGCACCATCGCGTTGTAATTGATCGCGAAATCGTTCCGGTGCAGTTGCGTTTCCGCGTGGAACGCGACCCGCACCCCGCCCCACGGATCCGGCCCGTAACCGCCGTAGGTCAGGTCCAGCTCGATCGGCTTGCGCTCGCCGTGCAGCGTCAGCTCCCCGGCCAGCGTCCAGGTGTCGGCGCCGCGCTGCCGCAACCCGGTGCTGACGAACCCGATCACCGGGTAGGACTCGACGTCCAGGAACTCCGGCGACCGCAGGTGGTCGTCGCGCATCTTGATGCCGGTGTCGATGCTCGCGGCCTTGATCTCCGCCTCGACCCGCGACTGCTCGGCGGGGCGGCCGATCTCGATGCGGCCGCTGATGTCGGAGAACCGCGCCTTGATGCTGGCGATGCCAAGGTGCCGCGCGGTCGCGACCGCGCTGGAGTGCACCGGGTCGATCGTCCACGGCCCGGCCGGCGGCAGCTCGACCGCACCCGCCACCGGCGTCACCACCAGGTCGCCGAGCGAGCCAGACCCGTCCGATCCGATCTGCGCGGTCCGCGCCACCGGGGCGTACCCGGCGGCGGTGAGGACCGCGGTGTAGACGCCCGCGGGCAGCGGTGGGGTGACCACCGCTCCCGTCTCGTCGGCGACGGCGCGGGCGACCTGCTGGCCGCTCATGTCCGTCACGGTCAGCACCGCGTTCGCCACCGCCCAGCCCTCGGCCGTGCGGATCTGCGCGCGCAATCCGCTCATGAGTGCTCCACCCCGTTGTTCGCCGGGTCGCCGAGCTGGTCGAGGACCTGCTCGTAACCCAGCCGGACGTCGTGCTGGATGTCGCCGCCGCCGGGCAGGCTGACCTGGCTCGTCGCGGGCGGGTACCCGCTGGCGACCACGGTGTAGTCGCCCTCCGGCAGGTCGCTGACGACGTACTCGCCGTTCTCGTCGGTCCGCGCGACCGCGGCGACGTTGCCCTCGGCGTCCAGCACCGTGATCCGCGCGTCCGGCACCGGGCGGCCGCCGTCGGTGCGGGCGGTCCCGGCCAGCAGTACGGCGGGCGCGATCTCCACGTCCTGCTGCAGCACACCGCTCTCCGGCACGGTGATCAGCGACGCCACCGGGCGCATCCGGTCGGCGCTGGCGACCAGCGTGTAGGTGCCGGAGCCGACGCCGCGGAAGACGTAGCCGCCCTGGGCGTCGCTGATCGCGGCCCCGGTGACCTCACCACGCGAGTCGGTCAGCGTCACGGTGGCGCCGGCCAGCGGGGAACCCTTGCCCGCCACCCGGACCACACCGCTCAGCTCGCCCGACCCGATGAGGGTGAGGTCGAGCCGCGCGGGACCGTCCGCGACGACCACGCTGGCCGCCTGCGGCTGGTGCCCGGTCGCCGACACGATCAGCACGTAGGTGCCGCCGCCCGGCGCGGCGATGCGGTACCCGCCGTCACCGCCCGCGGTCGCCCGCGAGACCTGGCGGCCCCGCTGGTCGATCAGGGTCAGCGCGGCGCCGCCGACGGGGGTGCCGTCCTGGCGCCGGATGGTGCCGGTGACCGGCTGCCCGCCGGTGCCGAGGGCCTGGTCCGCCCCGGCGCTCGCGACCGCGTTCGTGATCGGCGCGGTCTGGGCGGCGAGCTGGTACTCGCCGTGTCCGTTGTCGCTCAACGCATGCCTCCCACCGACTAGCACGGGTTCGCGGTCCTCGTCGAACGCGGCGTCCGCGTCCGCCCAGGTGTCCGCTTCCGCTTCCGCCTTCGCCTTGTCGTCCGGCAGCAGCGCCTCGCCGCCCTCGACCGGCGGCGCGGGCGTGGCCGGGCCACCGGCCAGCGGGATCTCCCTCATGAACGCCAGCACGATCGCGGCGAGCAGGGCGACCCCGGCGGCGACGTAGAAGACGCCGTGCATCGAGTTGGTGAACCCGGTCAGGATCGGGACCTTCACCGCGTCCGGCAGGTTGTGCAGGCCGCTGGTGTCCGCCTGCAGCGCGCTCAGCTGGTTCTGGTCGAAGCCCGCGGGCAGGTTGCCGCCGAAGGCATCGGCGATCTTGCCCGGCAGCAGGTTGAACAGGATGGTCAGGAAGACCGCGACACCCAGGGTGCCGCCCATCTGCCGGAAGAACGTCGCCGACGCGGTCGACACGCCCATGTCGCGGCGCGGGCCCGCGTTCTGCGCGGCGATGATCAGCGTCTGCATGCAGCCACCGAGGCCGAGACCGATCAGCAGCGCGACGACCAGCGGCTGCCACAGCGGGCTGTCGTAGTGCACCTGCGCGTACAGCACCGCGCCCGCGGCGATCAGGACCGTGCCGACCACCGGCAGGATCTTGTAGCGCCCGGTCTTCGCGGTGATGCGGCCGGAGATCTGCGAACCGGTCATGATGCCCAGCACCAGCGGCAGCATCAGCAGACCCGCCTCGGTCGGCGAGTAGCCGCGCACGACCTGGAAGTACAGCGGGATCATGCTCAGCGCGCCGAACATGCCGAGGCCGACGAGCGTGCCGCCGCCGATCGCGACGCTGAACGTCGAGTTGCGGAACAGCCGCAGCGGGATCAGCGCCTCGTCCTTCATCACGTACTCGACGAAGAGGAAGAGGACGATGCCGAACGCCGCGACGGCGTAGCAGATCACCGACGTGGTCGAGCCCCAGCCCCAGGTGCGGCCCTGCTCGGCGACCAGCAGCAGCGGCACCACGGCGATGGCCAGCGAGACGGCGCCGAACCAGTCGATGCGGTGGTCCTGCCGCTGGTGCGGCACGTTCAGCACCCTGGCGACGACCGCCAGCGCCACGACGCCGATCGGGACGTTGATCAGGAAGATCCAGCGCCACCCGTCGAGGCCGGCCAGGTTGTCGAAGCCGGAGAACAGGCCGCCCAGCACCGGACCGAGCACGGTCGCGCTGCCGAAGACCATCATGAAGTAGCCCTGGTACTTGACCCGCTCGCGGGCAGGCACCACGTCACCGATGATCGTCATGGCCAGCGACATCAGGCCACCGGCGCCGAGGCCCTGGAACGCCCGGAACGCGGCCAGCTCGTACATCGAGGTGGCGAACGTGCAGGCGGCCGAGCCGATCACGAACAACGCGATCGCGGTCAGGTAGAACGGCTTGCGGCCGTAGATGTCGGACAGCTTGCCGTACAGCGGGGTCGCGATGGTCGCGGTGATCAGGTACGCCGTGGTCGCCCACGCCTGCTCGTCGAAGCCGTGCAGGTCGTTGGCGATCTTGACGATCGCGACGCTGACGATGTTCTGGTCCAGCGCCGCGAGGAACATCCCCAGCAGGAGTCCACTGAGGATGGTCAGGATCTGTTTGTGCGTCAGGCGCGGACCCTCGTCCGCGACGGCGCCCGCGACGGGCGCCGGTTGTTCTCTTGTGGAGCGTGTCATGCGCTTTCCCCCTTGCTGCGCGCCGAGATCTGGTCGGCGAGTTGTGGAGCGTGAGCTTCGATCCCCGTGTTGAGCCGGTCGAGGAGCCTGTTCAGGACGCGGCGCTCCTCCTCCGGCCACTCGGCGAGCACCTCGGCCAGCCACCGGTTGCGTTGCCTGCGGTTCTCCTCGAACACGCGCAGCCCCTCGCTGGTCGGCGCGAGCAGGCAGGCCCGTCCGTCCTCGGGGTCGGCGAGGCGCTCGACCAGGCCGTGCTGCACCAGCGAGCTGCTCTGCCTGCTGATCGTCGAGATCTCGGCGTGCAGCGCCTCGGCGAGCTTGCTCGTGCGCTGCGGCCCGTCGTGGACGAGCTGGAACAGGATCGCGTAGGCGGCGCGTTCGATCCCGTCCGGTCCGAGCTTCGCGACCTGCGACTTCGCCTTGGTGAGGAGCCGCATGAACCGGACGAGCTGCACGCCGAGCTCGTCGGCGATGTCGAGCTCGGTGTCCGTGAAGGCCGCTTCCTCTACGGGAGATGGCATGGCCGATCACTCTCTTCGTACGGGATGTCTTATTTGACCGAAGCAACTAGTTGCTCGTGTCAAGGATGCACCCGGGATAGTTGGTTGCGCCACTCAAATAACCCGTCTGTGGTCGACAACACTTTAGTTGCCGCAGGCAACTGATTTTCCGTGGTCGATCACTGCGGAAAATTTTTTCCGCACTGCGGACGTGATGGGCACTACCATAGATGCATGAGCACCGACGCTTTGCTGACGAAACTGCGCGCCGAGCTGGGCAAGGACGCTGTTCTGACCGATGCGGACGTCACCGGGAGCTACTCCCGCGACATGATGCCGCTGGCCCCCTCGGGCCGGCCGTTGGCGGTGGTGCTGCCCTCGGACGTCGAAGGCGTGCAGGCGGTCGTCCGGGCGTGCAGCGAGGCGAAGGTGCCGATCGTGCCGCGCGGCGCGGGCAGCGGGTTGTCGGGCGCCGCGAACGCGATCGACGGGTGCGTCGTGCTCGTGATGACCAAGCTGGACCAGATCGTCGAGATCGACGCGGGCAACCGGCTCGCCGTGGTCCAGCCGGGCGTGGTCAACCTCGACTTCCGCAACGCCGTGGAGAAGCACGGGCTCTTCTACCCGCCGGACCCGTCCAGCTACGACTGGTGCACGATCGGCGGCAATCTGTCCACCAACGCGGGCGGGCTGTGCTGCGTGAAGTACGGCGTGACCACCGACTCGGTGCTGGGCCTGGAGGTCGTGCTCGCCGACGGGTCGCTGCTGAAGACCGGCCGCCGCACCGTGAAGGGCGTGGCGGGCTACGACCTGGCGCGGCTGTTCGTCGGCAGCGAGGGCACGCTCGGGGTGATCACGCAGGCCACGGTCGCGCTGAAGCCGCTGCCGCAGGCGCCGGGCACGCTCGTCGCCGGGTTCGACACGACCGAGGCGGCCGGGACGGCGGTGGCGCGGACCGTGCGCGAGGGCCTGGTGCCGTCGCTGATGGAGATCATGGACGCCAGCTCGATCAAGGCGGCCGAGACGTATCTGAAGACCGACCTCGGCGCCGGTTCCGACTGCCAGGCGCTGCTGCTGTGCCAGTCCGACGCGGGCGGCGAGGTGGCGCGGCGCGAGCTGGCCGCGCTGGAGCAGATCTGCAACGACTGCGGCGCGACGATGACGTACGCGACGGACGACCTCGAAGAGGGCCGGATGCTGATGCAGGCGCGGCGGGTGGTGCTGACCGCGCTGGAGCAGTACGGCGTGTGGCTGACCGACGACGTGTCCGTGCCGCGGACGCGGATCGCCGAGCTGATCGCGGGCTGCCAGCGGATCAGCGAGGAGGTCGGGTTGCGCATCGCCGTGGTCGGGCACGCCGGCGACGGCAACATGCACCCGACGATCGTGTACCAGCCCGACGACGAGGACGAGTTCGCCAGGGCGCGGCGCGCGTTCGACGAGATCCTCGACGTGGGGCTGAAGCTGGGCGGCACGGTGACCGGCGAGCACGGCGTTGGCAAGATCAAGAAGGAGTGGCTGGAGCGTGAGATCGGCCCGGTGGGCATGCGCGTGCACCGGCAGATCAAGCAGGCGCTGGACCCGGAGAACCTCTTCAACCCGGGCTCGATGTTCTCGATGACGTGACGCTGCCAATCCGGGCTGGTGTACGGCGCCTTCGTGGTACACCAGCCCCATGACCCGGGTGTCAGTTCGCGAGCTCAACCAGAACACCGCAGGGGTCCTGGCTCGCGTGAAGAACGGCGAAGAAGTCGAGATCACCGAACGTGGCGCAGTGGTCGCTCGCTTGGTCCCGGCGCAGCCGGGTCCCCTCTCGGCGCTGCTCGCCACCGGCAAGCTGCGGCCGGCCACCTTGACCGGCCCGGTACCCCGGCCCACCGGGCCGGTCAGGACCGACCACGAAGCGGGCGACCTGGTCCGTCGTCTCCGGGACGACGAACGGTACTGATGATCCACCTCGGCACGGCTGCCCTGGTGAAGTTGATCCGGCGGGCGCCGGAAAGCGATGCGCTGGCGGATTGGCTGGCGACGGCGCAGGCGATCTTCGGCAGGCATCTGACCGCGTTCGTCACCTACGACAAGCGCTTGGCCGGATGCGCCCGGTCGATGGGACTACCGGCGATCGCGCCCGCCTGAGACGTGAGAAGGCCGCCGCACCGGAGCGGGTGCGGCGGCCTTCTTGTGTCTGCGTCAGCGCTCGATGCGCGGGATCTGCTGCGTGACCTCGGCGTCGGACTCGACCGGGCTCGCGGCGGCCGCCAGCTTCTTCTCGCGGCGGGCCTTCGCCCACTCGATGACGATCGGCACCACCGAGACCAGCACGATCAGGATGAAGATGGCCTCGATGTTGTTCTTGATGAACGAGATGTTGCCGAGCAGGTGCCCCAGCGCCGTGATGCCACCGGCCCACAGGATGCCGCCGATCACCGTGTAGGTGAAGTATTTCTTGGCGTCCATGCGGCCGATGCCGGCGATCCAGGTGATGAACGTCCGGACGAACGGCACGAACCGGGCCAGCACGACCGCCTTCGGGCCGTGCTTCTCCAGGAACGCGTGCGTCTTGTCGACGTACTCCTGCTTGAAGAACCTCGAGTCCGGGCGCCGGAACAGCGCCGGGCCCGC
Organism: Amycolatopsis sp. NPDC006131; assembly: GCF_040614175.1. Lineage (NCBI taxonomy): Bacteria > Bacillati > Actinomycetota > Actinomycetes > Pseudonocardiales > Pseudonocardiaceae > Amycolatopsis > Amycolatopsis sp. NPDC006131. The sequence continues at coordinate 33,948 of NZ_JBEXTX010000004.1, read as the reverse complement.
CTTCCAGCCGATCGCGTAACCGAGGACGTTGCCGAGCAGCGCCGCGACCGTCACCAGGGTGCAGACCAGCCACAGGGGCGCCTGGATCGAGCCCTGCGCGACGAACAGGCCTGCGGTGAACAGCAGCGAGTCACCGGGGAGCACGGGGAAGATGCTGCTCTCGATGAAGATGATCAGGCACAGCCCGAGGATCACGTACGCGCCGAACTCGGTCAGCAGGTACTCCGGGTTGAACCACTTCGGCATGAGAGCGAGCGTGGTCGCGGTCTCGGCGAGAATCACAGCACAAAACGGTACAGGGTGACCCTGTGTGCAGTATGTGGGCTCACAGGAGAGTGATGAGACCGATGACCGCGCCGGTCGCGAGACCGAGGAGCGCGGCGAGGCCGAGGACCCAGTAGGCGGGCAGGTGGCGGACCGGGGGAACGTTCCGGCGCGGCGCCTGCGGGGCGGGCCGCTTGGCCGGGTTTTCCAGTGCGGCGCGCTCGCGTTCCAGCGAGCTGGCGTCCGCACCGGACAGCAGGCCGAACTGCGGCCACCCGCCCGAGGGCGGGCCGGGGTGCGGCGCGCTGCGGGCCTGCGCCTGCAGCGCCTCGGCCAGCAGCCGTTCCGGGTCCTTCGGCTCGCTCACCCTGCACAGCGTAATCAACCGCACGGCACGATGGGCACATGCGTGAACTCGTCTACGTCTCGGAGGCGAAGCTCCGGCAGCTGCTTCCCGACCTGCCGAAGCGCGCCCGCGGCCTGCGGGACGTGGAGGCCGAGGTGACCACTCCGGTCGGCGGATTCAAGGTCGGCAAGGCGGCGCGTGAGGCCGAGCCGGGGCTCGCGGGCGCGGTCGCGCGGCTGGAGGCCTCGGAGCGGGCCCCGAAGTGGTTCGCCGACCCGGACGTGCGGCCCGGGCAGTGGGTGCACTTCGAGGCGCCGATGAGCTACGGCGTGGTGGTCGGCGCGGCGACCTTCCTGGACGTCGGCGAGCCCGTCGACGGCTACCCCTCCGGCGGGCAGCTGCGCCTGCTGCTGCACGGCTCGAGCGCCCACCTGCTCGGGGCCGGGCACCCGGAGCACCGGACCGGGCGGGACGTGACGTTCTCGCTGTGGCTGCACTTCACCCATGCGCTGCGCGAAGCGAACGTCGAGAACGGCCGGAGCGACCTCGACGACAACCAGCTGTTCCACGGGTGGCTGAAGCGGGTCCTGCGGTGGCTGGACCAGGAGTTCCAGCCGCGCTACACCGCCGCCTGGGTCGCCGGCTACGCGCGCGTCACCGCGCGGATCCCCACGCCGTCGGGCACGGTGCTGGCCGCGACGCCGCTCTACGTGGAGCACGTCGAGCCGCCCGCCTGATCAGGCGATCCAGGCGCCCTGCCGCAGCACCCGCTTCGGCCGGAGGTCGGCGTCCAGCACCACCAGGTCGGCGGCGAGCCCGGTGCGCAGCGACCCGAGCCGGTCGGCGAGGCCCAGCAGTTCGGCCGGGCGGCCCGAGGTCGCGCGGACCGCGTCGGGGATGGCCAGGCCGGCGCCCTTGACCAGGTTGCGGAACGCGGCGTCCATGGTCAGCGTGCTGCCGGCCAGCGAACCGGTGTCGGCGAGCGTCGCCACACCGTCCCGGACGTCGACCTCCAGCCGGCCAAGGTGGTAGCGGCCGTCGGCGGCGTCGGTGGCCGACATGGCGTCCGTGATGAGGATCGTGCGGCCGCGGCCGGCGTACCGGGCGGCCATCCGCAGCACGGTGGGGTGCACGTGGACCAGGTCGCAGATCAGCTCGACGGTGACGCGCTCGTCGTCGAGCAGGACGCCGATCGGGCCGGGCTCGCGGTGGTGCAGCGGGCGCATGCCGTTGAACAGGTGCGTCGCGACGGTCGCGCCCGCGTCGATGGCCGGGCGGATCTGCTCCTCGGTGCCGTCGGTGTGCCCGATCGCGGCGATCACGCCGGACTCGGCCAGCTGGCGGACCGCGCGGACACCGCCGTTCAGCTCCGGTGCCAGCGTCACCATGCGGACCGCGCCGTGACCGGCCCGCAGCAGGGCGTCGACGGTCGCCGCGTCGGGTTCGCGCAGCACCGCGGGGTCGTGGGCGCCGCAGCGGGCGGAGGCGATGAACGGGCCCTCCAGGTGGATGCCGGCCAGCTCGCCGTCCTCGACTAGTTCCCGCAGCACGGCCATCTGGTCCACCAGCGTGCGCACCGGATCGGACACCAGGCTCGCGAGCATCGTGGTGGTGCCGTGCCTGCGGTGGGCCTTGATCGCGGTGACGATCTCCTTCGCGTCGCCGCTGGAGAACGACCCGCCCCCGCCGCCGTGGCAGTGCGCGTCGACGAAACCGGGCACCACGTAGCACCCGCCGACGTCCACCTGGTCACCCGGCGGTGGCGTCCCGGTGCCGATGCCCGCGATCGCCCCGCCGGAGACCGCGAGCCAGCCGTCGTCCACCAGTCCTTCGGGGAGGGCGAGCCTGCCACCCGTCAGCACGAAACCCGTCACAGGCTCCAGCATATTGGTCTAAACCAGCTTAGGCACTCATGGCCTTCTGGAGAGCCTCCAGGGCCCGGCTCGCCGTGGACTTCACGGTGCCCTTCGAAATGCCCGCGACCTCGGAGATCTCCGCTTCGGAGAGCCCGCCGTAGTAGCGCAGGACGAGCACCTCACGTTGCCGCGGCGGCAGCTTCGACAGCGCGTTCACCACCGACTGGTGTTCGCTGGACAGCATCGCCAGGCTCTCCGCGGAGCGGGCGTTGACCACGTGCGGCGGCACGTACTCGCGGGCGGTCTTGCGGCGGCGCAGCACGCTGCGCGAGCCGTTGACGACCGCTGTGCGCAGGTAGGCGACCGCGGACGCGGCGTCGCGCAGCTTGCCCCAGTTGCGGTAGAGCCCGGTGAACGCCTCCTGCACGACGTCCTCGGCCGTGGCCGGTTCGTCGACGAGCAGGATCGCGAGCCGGACCAGCCGCATCCGGTGGATCTTGTAGAGATCCTCCAGCGTCAGCGGGCCCGCCGGCTGGGCCGGCGCGACCCCGTCCATGGTGCGCAAGTGCCCGAGCGTGCGTTCGACGCTGCGCTCCGCGCTGCCGTCCGGCATGTACTCCCGCCTGTCCTCGGCCTGACCGTTGTCCACGTGCTGTACACGCGGGAACCAGCGTATCGGTTGATTCACTTCACCCGGTAGCGTGCGGAGCAGGTACTCAGACGGAGGTGCGCATGGCCTGGTTCCTGGTGCAGACGGTTTACGACCAGGGGAAGTACGCGGAGGTCCGGCCCCGGCACCGCGAGTACCTCGCGAAGCTCGCGGCCGAGGGCACGGTCGCGGTGGCCGGCCCGTTCGCCGACGACTCGGGTGGCGTGTTCCTGATCCAAGCCGAGGACGCCGACTCACTCCAGGCCGTCCTCGACGCCGATCCGTACGTCGTCGAGGGCGCCCTGGAGAGCTTCACGGTGCGGGAGTTCAAGCCGACGCTGGGCGCCTGGGTTCAGTAGACGCCGCCGAGCTTGGTGTGGTCCCAGCTGACGACCTTCGTCGGCGTGAACACCAGCCCGACGCGCTTGGCCGCTTGTGCGGCGACCACCTCGGCGGCGAGCGACCCGCCGCCGTAGCGCTCCGCCATGGCCGAGCCGATCTCCGCCACGGACGGGGTGTCCTCGACGATCTCGACGTCGGCCTCGAACTGGACGCCGCGCAGCTTGTCGTAGGTGTCGCCGGTCTCGACGAGCACGGTGGCCTGCGGCAGCCGCTGCAGGTTCGCGACCTTCTGCGATTTGCGGTAGGTCCAGGTCGCGACCCCGTCGCCGCGCGGCACGTACCAGAGCGGCGCGAGGTGCGGGCGGCCGTTGGGGTTGATCGTGGCGACGTTGATGACCTTTTGTTCGGCGAGGAACGCGAGGACCTCGTCGGGGGTCATCTTGATCAGGTCGCGGCGGGACATGCGGGCCTCCTCAGTGGATCGCTGCCCGTCCACCATGCCCGGTGATGGCGGCTTCGCGCGCGCCGCGTGCCTTGATGTCCTCGAGCGCGGCCTTGTCCGCGGCGGGGACGCGGGTGCGCGCCCCGAGCTCGACGATCGGCGGGAGGAACGAGCGGAAGGCCTTGAGCACGCCGACCCACTTGGGCACGTGGATGACGCGGGCGCGCTTGAGGACGCCCGCCTCGATCTGGTCGAGGGCGACGTTCAGCGGGTAGGTCTTGCCGAGCAGGCCGGGCATGCCGGCGCGGAGCTTGCCGAAGACCGGGTGGGCGTCGGCGCTGTCGACCAGGTCGGTCTTGATCCAGGTCGGGTGGGCGACGCCGACCTTGACGCCCAGGTGGGCGACCTCGGCGCGGAGGCTGTTGGAAAACGCCTCGACGCCAGCCTTCGCGGCGGCGTAGTTGGCCATGCCGGGCGCGTGGGTGATCGCCGCGAGGGAGGAGATCGCCAGCAGGTACCCGCGGCGCTCGATGACGTGGGGCAGCGTGACGCGGAAGGTGCGCCACACGCCGAGCAGGTCGACCTCGATGACCTTTTCGAAGGCGGCGGGGTCGACGGAGCGGACGAAGCCGGTGGTGGCGATCCCCGCGTTGGCGATGACGATGTCGATGCCGCCGAAGTGCTCGACCACGCCCGCGGTGGCTTTTTCGAGGGCGTCCCAGTCGGTCACATCGGCTTCCCAGGACTTCGCGGAGTCCCCGATGCGTTCCGCGACCTTGCGCTGCTCGTCGGCTTCGAGCCCGACGAGGGCAACCTTGGCCCCCCGAGCCGCGAGACGCTCCGCGAGCCCGGCGCCAATGCCGCGCGCAGCTCCGGTGATGAGCACGACCTTGCCTTTTACGTTCGCCATGGACGGACCATATACCAACCTACCGGGAGTAAGCTACTTCTCAGTAGGGTGGATTGGTCTTTGTTGGTGGCGGTTCTCGGGGGCCGCGTCGCTGAGTGGGTGGTTCGCGGGGGCGCGCTCGTGGTGCTTCGTTGCCGGGTTGGTGGGCAGGCCGTTCGCGGGGGCGCGAGTGGCACCTCGGTTACGGGGGCCGCGAGTGGCACCTCCGTCATGGGGGCACGAGTGGGCATCTCGGCGGCTCACCGGTGGGCGCTTCGTGCGGCACGGCGTGACCGCTCGTGGGGCCGCGAGTGGGAATGTCGTGGCGCCACCGGTGGACACTTCACGAACGCGCGAGCGGACACCTCGCGGCCACACGAGCGGGCACCTCGACCGGACGGCGCGAGTGGGCACCTCGCAGCACCACCAGTGGACACTTCGCGAACGCGCGAGCGGACACCTCGCGGCCACACGAGCGGGCACCTCAACCGGACGGCGCGAACGGGCACCTCGTGGCAGCACCGGTAGACACTTCGCGAACGCACGAGCGGACACCTCATAGCCACACGACTGGACACCTCCTCGGCGCACCGCTGGGCGCCTCGCCCAGCCCAGGCACCAAGGGACGCCTCGCCGCCATGTGAATGGACACCTCGTGGCAGCACGAGTGGGCACCTCGCGCCTGAGGCGCGAGTGGGTACCTCACAGCCACACGAGCGGGCATCTCATCGCCGCACCACTGGGCACCTCGCACACGCGGGCACCGGTGGGCACTTCATGAACGCACGAATGAGCCGCTCGCCCCACACGGGGTCCCACTCGTGGCGTGCGGAATCACCAGCGCGCCCGACTGAGTCACTGCGCTGGAGGTGGTGGCCGGTCCTGCTGATGCGATCTGACCCTCGGCGGCCCAGTCGGGCCGACCCCGACCGACCCAGCTCAAGCCAGCCCGGCCCAGCCCGGCCCAGCTCAAGCCAGGCCAGGCCAGGCCAGCCCGAGCCAAGCCAGGCCAGCCCGAGCCAAGCCAGGCCGGGCCAGGCCAAACCCAGGCGGGGCCAAACCCGGGCGGGGCCGGGCCGGGCCAACCCAATCCGGCCAGCCCGGGCGCCCCAGGCCCACCAACCCACCTACTGCGAAGCGTCATCCAAAACAGCCAGCTCCTCCGCACCAAGACGCAACTCCACCGAGGCCAGCAAATCCGTCAACTGCTCCACATTCCGGGCACTGGCGATGGGCGCCACGACAGTCGGCTGCGCGGCCAGCCATGCCAGCGCGACCGCGGCCGGGGAGGTTCCGTGCGCGGCCGATATCTCGTCCAGCGCCTCCAGCACCCGCTCGCCCCGGTGGTCCAGGTACTCCACCGCCTTCTCGGCGCGTGGGCTGCCGCTCGCCTCGCGGCTGCGGTACTTGCCGGTCAGGAAGCCGCGCGCCAGGCCGAAGTAGGGCAGCGTCGCCAGGCCCTCCCGCGCCACGAGCGGGGCCAGCTCCTGCTCGTACCCGCGCTCCACCAGGTTGTAGTGCGGCTGCACCGCGACATACCGGGCGAACCCCTCGCGGTCCGAAATGGACAGCGCCTCGGCCAGGCGCGAAGCACTGTAGTTCGACGCCCCCAGGTGCCGCACCTTCCCGGCCCGCACCAGCTCGTCGAACGCGCCCAGCGTCTCCTCCAGCGGCACGTCCGCCACATCGCGGTGGGCGTAGTACAGATCCAAATAATCAGTCTGCAACCGGCGCAGCGAATCCTCCGCCGCCTCGCGGATGTTCTTCGCGCTCACCCCCGGCCGCGCCGCCCAGCTGCCCACCTTCGTCGCGATCACCACGTCATCCCGGCGACCACGGCGCTTCAGCCACCTGCCGATGATCGTCTCGGATTCGCCGCCCGAATTGCCCGGGATGCGGGCCATGTACACGTCCGCCGTGTCGATGAAGTTGCCGCCGGCGGCCGCGTACGCGTCCAGCACGGCGAAAGACTGCTCCTCGTCCGCCGTCCAGCCGAACACGTTGCCCCCGAGGTTCAGGGGGAACACCTCCAGATCACCGATTTTCGCCATGTTGCCAACGTAGAGGAATGCACCGGCCACCCGCCGGAGTTGAGACGGTCATGGCTATCGAACTCGGCAAGATCGGTATCTGGCGGGGCTGGCACCAGCTGAACGCGGACCTGGCACGCGAAGCCGAACGCCTCGGCTTCGGCGCGATCTGGATCGGCGGCTCCCCCGACGGGCAGCTGACCATCGTCGACGAGCTGCTGGACGCGACGGAGAACATCAAGGTCGCCACGGGCATCGTCAACATGTGGAAGGACGACGCGGCCACGGTCGGCGCGTCCTGGAACCGAATCGAGGCCGAGCACCCCGGCCGCTTCCTCCTCGGCGTCGGCATCGGCCACCCGGAGGCCCACCAGGAGTACCAGAAGCCCTACGACAAGATCGTCGACTACCTCGACGGCCTGGACCAGGCAGGCGTGCCGGTCGCCGCACGCGCGCTGGCCGCACTCGGCCCGAAGGTGCTCAAGCTCTCCGCCGAGCGCACCGCGGGCGCGCACCCTTACCTCACCACGCCGGAGCACACCAAGGAAGCCCGCCGCGTCCTCGGTGACGGCGTGCTGCTGGCGCCCGAGCAGAAGGTCGTCCTGGAGACCGACCCGGCGAAGGCCCGCGCCATCGCCCGCCCGACCATCGAGCACCCCTACCTCCACCTCGTCAACTACCGCAGCAACCTGCTCCGCCACGGCTGGTCCGAGGCCGACCTGGACAACGGCGGCAGCGACGCGCTGATCGACGCGCTCGCCCTGCACGGCGACATCGACTCGATCGCCGCAGGCATCACCGCCCACCTCGACGCCGGCGCCGACCACGTCTGCGTCCAGGTCCTCGGCGACGACCCGCTGCCCGGCTACCGCGCCATCAGCGAAGCCCTGCTCTCCTGACCCGCTCCAGACCGCCGAAGCCGCTCCGCCCGCACCAGGGTGGAGCGGCTTTTCTCACTTGATCGTTCCCGACCTCCGCGGCAGAGAGCCAGCACACTGTCCTCGCACCGCCGACCTCGTACGATTCGGGCAAGGAAGGCGAACCACAGCTAGGAGGACCAACGATGCCCATCGCCACCCCCGAGGTCTACGCGGAGATGCTGGACCGGGCCAAGGCGGGCGAGTTCGCGTACCCGGCGATCAACGTGACCTCGTCGGAGACCCTCAACGCCGCCCTGCGCGGGTTCGCCGACGCGGAGAGCGACGGGATCATCCAGATCTCGACCGGTGGCGCCGAGTTCGCTTCCGGCACCCGGGTCAAGGACATGGTGACCGGCGCGACCGCGCTCGCCGAGTTCGCGCACGTCGTCGCCGAGAAGTACCCGGTCAACATCGCCCTGCACACCGACCACTGCCCCAAGGACAAGCTGGACGGCTTCGTCCGCCCGCTGATCGCCCTGTCCCAGGAGCGCGTCAACAAGGGCCAGAACCCGCTGTTCCAGTCGCACATGTGGGACGGCTCGGCCATCGACCTGGACGAGAACCTGGAGATCGCCACCGAGCTGCTCGCCAAGGCGGCCGCCGCGAAGATCATCCTCGAGGTCGAGATCGGCGTCGTCGGCGGCGAGGAGGACGGCGTCTCGAACGACATCAACGAGAAGCTGTACACCGCCGAGGGCGACTTCGTGAAGACCGTCGACGCGCTGGGCACCGGCGAGAAGGGCCGCTACCTGCTGGCCGCGACCTTCGGCAACGTCCACGGCGCGTACAAGCCGGGCGCGGTCAAGCTGCGCCCGGAGGTGCTCAAGCGCGGCCAGCAGGTCGCCGCCGAGAAGCTGGGCCTCGCCGAGGGCAGCAAGCCGTTCGAGCTCGTCTTCCACGGCGGCTCCGGCTCGCTCCTGGAGGAGATCCACGAGGCGGTCTCCTACGGCGTGGTGAAGATGAACATCGACACCGACACCCAGTACGCCTTCTCCCGCCCGATCGCCGACCACTTCTTCAAGAACTACGACGGCGTCCTGAAGATCGACGGCGAGGTCGGCAACAAGAAGACCTACGACCCGCGCAGCTACCTCAAGGTGGCCGAGGCCGCGATGGCCAAGCGCATCGTCGAGGCCGCCGAGCACCTCAAGTCGGCCGGCCAGAAGCTCAGCTGACCGCGACCTCCCGGTGGGTCCTCACGCGGGTGAGGGCCCACCAGAGGACCGGCAGGCCGACCAGCACCACCAGGGCAGGCCAGTAGGCGAACGGCGGCGCGGACTCGGTGTGCGCGTCGCCGAGCAGCCACGGCCGCAGCTGCGCCTGCAGCCACAGCGCGCCGTACCCGAAAGCGGTCACCAGCAGCCCGCCGACCAGCGGCGTCAGCACCCGGTGCGCCCGCCCGATCCGGAACGCGACGTCCACCGCGAGCCCGACCGCGAGCAGGTAGAACGGGATCGCCGAGGCCGGGAACGTGCCCACGACCAGCAGCGGCCAGATGATCGCGCGGTAGGCCACATAAGCCGCGGCCACCGCGGTCGCCGCCCACGCGCGGCCGATCGTGTGCCGCGCCAGCGCCAGCACCAGCGCGGAGACCCCGATGCCCCACAGCGGGTAGACCCAGTCGGCGATCGGCATCGCGAAGTGCAGCACCGCGACCCGGTCGACCGGGTGCCCGATCTGCTCGGCGGCGAAGCTCAGCAGCGACGGCTCGGCCTCCGGCGCGCCGCGCTCCCACGCCCGCAGGCTGATGATGCCGTACTCCTGCTGCCCGTTCGGGAAGAACGTGTTCTCCAGGAAGAACACCCACAGCCCGGTCAGCACCAGCGTGCGGAACCGGCCCGGCGGCGCGGACTTCAGCCAGCCGTCGATGACGCCGGCGAGCATCACGCCGGTGCCGATGTAGAGCAGCATGTGCGTGGGGCTCCACGCGGTCAGGTCGAGGCCGCTGACCCGGTGGTTGATGACGTCCAGCGGCGCGGCGATCAGGAACATCACCAGGCCGGCCTGCATCAGCCGCAGCGACCGGCGGTCGCAGCCGAGCCCGGTGTAGCTGTGGATCGCGACGAGGACGATGACGATCCCGGTGCCGACCGTGTTGATCAGGTGCGGCGGCGCGAAGTCGTCGCGGATGAACTTGAAGTGCCACGACATGTCCCAGGACGAGCCGAGCACCTTGAAGGTGAACGCGACCAGCCACATGCCGTAGGCGAACCGCAGCACCCACTCGGGCGTCGGCTGCCCCGGCACTCCGCGCACCCAGTGGGTGGCGAAGAAAAGCTTGGTCTTGCCGATGGGTCCGCGCGGCACGGCGACACCCTCGGCGGCCCCCTCGAGCGCCTTCGTCATGCGGACATCATCCACGGTCGGCCCGGCGGGGCGGAGCGAGATGCCGGAATTTCAGGGTTCACCCTGAGGCGTGACACGCTTGCGTCCGGGGGCGGCGGCGGGCATTGTGTCCGCCCGTGATGCCGAAACGTCTCGTCGCCACGATCCTGATCGCCGCTCTCGTCCTGCTCGGCAGCGGGGTCCTCGCAAGCCTGTTCGTCTGAACCGCCGATACTGGGCAGCATGACGAACCTGCTGGAACCCGACCCCACCCGGCTGCCCGAGCGCGTGGACGCGCAGGCCGCGATGGACGCAGGCACCGACCCGTCCGACGTGGCCGCCGAGCACCCCGACTTCAGCGAGGCCTGGGCGGCGCTGGCCGAGCGGGCGCTGGAGGCGGGCGAGTTCGTCCCCGCCTACGCCTTCGCCCGCACTGGCTACCACCGCGGCCTGGATCAGCTGCGCCGCGCCGGGTGGAAGGGCTTCGGCCCGGTCCCCTGGGACCACCGCCCGAACCAGGGCTTCCTGCGTGCCCTCGCCGCCCTCGCGAAGGCCGCCCAGCGCCTCGGCGAGACCGAGGAGTACGAGCGGTGCCGGAAGTTCATCGCCGACTCCGACCCGGCGGCCGCCGCGGCGACCGGCCTCCAGTAGATCCGGACCATCTAGAACGCTCCACAGTTGGTTGGTGCCGCCTTCCCCGCGAACCGGCCTTCCAGCCAGGCGAAGGCGGCCGGGTAGCCGGCGACGGCGCCACCGACGTGGGTCGGCACCGCGAGCGTGTCGAACTGCACGGTGGCGCCCTCGCCGCACCAGTTCCGGGCCATGGTGCGGCCCTGCTCGTAGGGCACGATGTCGTCCAGCGCGCTGTGGACGACGTACATCGGCACCTCCGGTTCGAGCGTCCCGATCCGCTGCTTCTCGACGACCGACGCGTACGGCTCCTCGGCCAGGTACTCGCCGATCGAGCGGCCGTCGACGGTCAGGTCGGCGGTGCGGGTGAACGCGTGGTTCACGATCGACTCGGCGGTGCACTCGTTCTCGACCTGCGCTTCGAGCGCCTTGCCCCGGTCGTTGAGGACGTCGGTGATGCGCAGCTCGGGGTAGGCGTAGTTGACGCTCGCGACCGCGAACATCAGGAAGCCGACGGCGTAGGCGCCGTCCAGGCTGCGGCCGACCGCGGCGAGGTCCGCCGGGACCGCGCCCGCGTAGGCGCCCTTGAGGTCCAGCTCCGGCGCGTAGGACGGCTGCAGCTCGGCGGCCGCGGCGGACGCGCCACCGCCCTGCGAGTAGCCGGCGATCGCGACCGGTCCGTCGGCGGGCACGCCCGGCAGCTGCTGCGCCGCGCGGATCGAGTCGAGGACGGCGTGGCCCTCGGCCTTGCGGTTGACGTAGGTGTGCACGCCGGGGGTGCCGAGGCCCTCGTAGTCGGTGACGACGACCGCGTAGCCGCGCGCGAGCAGGCCGGCGATGAACGGGCCCTCGTACTCCCCGCCCGCGGCGAGTGCCTTCGACGGCGCGCACTGATCGCCGAGCCCCTGCGTGCCGGGGGCGTAGGCGATGAGCGGCCGGTCGCCCGCGCCGTGCCACGGCGTCTTCGGTGTCAGCACGGTTCCGGTGACCGCGATGGCGTCACCGTGCGTGTCCGTGCTGCGGTACATGATCCGCTCGACGTCGGCGGGAGCGCGGAGCAGTTTCACCGGGTCGAGGAAGAACTCGCTCGGCGCGTGACGGATGATGGCCCCGTTGTCACTCGGCAGGGTGGCCGGCGGGTCGTAGAAGTCAGCGGAGGAGGTCACGGCGACGGCGGGCGTGGTCGTCAACGACAGCGCGGCGACCGCCGCGGTCACGATCGCCACGAGCCGGCGATTCGAAAGGCGCATGAACGCTCCCCGGTGAGCTATTTTCCGACAGCTATGTCGGAAAAGGATTGTGGTGAGGTGGCAGGCATGTCAATGCCCCGAAAGCGTGGCCCCGGCAGGCCCCGGAAGCTGCCGGTCGCCGAACAGCGCGCGCTCGTGCTCGCCGCGGCGGGGCACGTGTTCGCCACGAGCGGCCTGCAGGGCGCCACCATCGAACAGATCGCGCGTGACGCCGGCCTGACCCGGCAGGCGGTCTACGAGCTCTACGGCGACAAGAACGCGTTGTTCGCGGCCGTCGTCGAACAGGCGGAGGAACAGGCCTACGCGGCGATCGCCGCGGCCGGCGCGAGCGACGCCGATCTGGACCTGAAGAGCTGGGCGCGCAAGAACTACGCGAACCTGTTCGACTTCGTCGCCGGGCACCCGGACGCGCTGCCGCTGTTCCAGGAAGCCGAGCGCACCGGCAATTCCGCGTTGTCCCGGCTGCGGAAGCGGCTGGCCCTGGTCTACACCGAGGCGAGCGGGCAGCGGTGGGCGGAGTTCGGCGTCGAACCGGGCCGGGCGGACACCGCGCTGGTCACGATGTACTTCGCGATGGTCGAGTCGCTGGTGCGGCTCAACTGGAACGGCGACGCGCCGGACCGGGACGCGTTGATCGACCTGCTGACCGAGTTCACGATCGGCGGCGTGCTGCGGCTGTACAGCCAGGCGCCGGAGGTCATCGCGCGCGTCCGGTAGGTGTCCAGGATGCGGGAACCGGGGCAGCGGCGCGAGGTCTTTCCGTAGCGTCGAAGGCATGGCGCCGTCTCAGCTCGCGATCGTGGGGGCGGGGCCGCGTGGCGTCGGCGTGCTGGAGCGGCTGTCGGCGAACGCGGCCGAGTTGCTCGGGCCCGCGGGGCTGGTGGTGCACCTGATCGACCCCTTTCCGCCGGGCGCGGGACGGATCTGGCGGTACGAGCAATCGCCGCTGCTGCGGATGAACTCGATGGCCGAGGACGTCACGATGTTCACTGACGACACGGTGACGATGGACGGGCCCGTGCGGACGGGGCCGTCGCTGTGGCAGTGGGCGCAGGAGGTGCGCGCGGGGCGGATCCGCTACGACGTGCCCGAGGACCTGCGGGACGAGCTCGCGGCGTTGCGCGGAACGTCTTTTCCGACGCGGCGGCTGGCGAGCGCCTACCTGGACTGGGTGTACCGGCATGTGCTGGCCGGGCTGGCGCCGGGCATCGAGGTGGTGGAGCACCGCACGCGCGCGACGCGGATCGACGAGACACGCGTGTGGCTGGACGGTGTGGACGAGCCGCTGGACGTGGACGTCATCGTGCTGGCGGTGGGGCACCTGGACGCCGAACCGGGTTCGGGTGAGCGGGAACTGGCGGAGTTCGCGGCCGCGCACGGGCTGGCGTACTACCCGGCGGGGTACACGGCCGACGTCGACTACCAGCACGTCGCGCCGGGTGAGCCGGTGCTGGTGCGCGGGTTCGGGCTGGCGTTCGTCGACCTGATGCTGTTGCTCACCGAGGGCCGCGGCGGGCGGTTCGAGGAGCGGTCGGGCGGGCTGGTCTACCACCCGAGCGGGGCGGAACCGGTGCTGCACATCGGTTCCCGGCGCGGGGTGCCGTACCACGCGAAGCCCGGTTACCGGTTGCAGGGATCGGCGCTGCGCCTGCCGCGGTTCTTCGGCCCGGAGCGGGTTGCGGAGCTGCTGGGGCGGGACCGGCACCTCGACTTCCGCGCGGACGTGTGGCCGCACGTCGCGAAGGAGCTGGCGTGGGGGTACTACAGCGAGCTGTTCACCGGTCATCCGTCGCGGGTGTTGATGTCGTTCGAGGATTTTTCCCGTTGTTTCGCGGAGTTTTCCTGGGACAGCGCGGAGATGCGGGCGCTGGTGCGGCGGGCGGTGCCTGCCGAGGAGGACCGGCTCGACCTGGAGCGGCTGGACCGGCCGCTGGCGGGGCTGCGGTTCGAGACGGCGGAGGAGTTCGGGAAGCACCTGAGGTCCTATGTGGAGGCCGACCTGGCGCGGCGGGCGGATCCGGCGTATTCGGCGGATCTGGGCGCGTTCATGGCTTTGTTGTCGGCGTACCAGCAGATTCCGGCGCTGACCACGTCCGGCGCGCTCGATGTGTCCGATGTGGATGGCTGGTGGCACGGGTTCTTCTCGTACTACGCGAGCGGCCCGCCGCCGCGGCGGTTGCACGAGTTGCTGGCGTTGCACCAGGCCGGGGTGGTGTCGTTCCTGGGGGCGGATGTCTCGATTTCGCTGTCGCCGGAGGGGTTCGTGGCGTCGTCGGGTAGCTTCCCGGGTTCGGTGACGGCCCGGACGCTGATCGAGGCGCGCCTGCCGACGCCCAGCGTCTCGCGGGCGTCGGACGGTTTGCTGGCGCAGTTGCGGGGCGCGGGCGAGCTGGCGGAGGAGCACGTGCGGGACCTGCCGTCGGGCCGCATCTCGACGCGGGTGTCGGACGGACGGTTGCTGGACGCGGCAGGCCGGCCCCAGTCGCGGCGTTTCGCCTTGGGCCCGCACACGAGCGCCCGCTCGGCGGCGGCGTTCACCCGCCCACGCACGAACGGCCCGTCATTCCGCCAGAACGACGCGGCGGCGCGGGAGATCCTGCGGCTGGTGGCGTGATTTACAGGCCGCAGCGGGGGCGGGTGCCGGGCGCGGCGGATGCCTTGCGCAAGGCAGCGGCAGAGGCGGCGGGGCGGGGCGCGGCGGGCGCCGGGCGCGGCCGGGGCGGGGTGCGGCGGGCGCGGCAGGTGGCGGGTAAGGCAAGTGCCAGCCACAGTACGGCGGCGCGGGCCGCGGCGTGTGCCCATCGCGGCGGCCGCACTTGCGGCCTGCGCCGGCCGGGGGTTCTGGGCCTGCTGGGGTGCCGGGCCAGCCAGGGTGCCGCGCCGGCCAGGGTGCCGCGCCGGCCAGCGCGCCGGGCCAGCCAGGGCGCCGGGCCAGCCAGGGTGCCGGGCCAGCCAGGGCGCCGGGCCAGCCAGGGTGCCGCGCCGGCCGGGGTGCTGCGCCGGCCGGGGGTTCTGGGCCGGCCAGGGTGCCGGGCCAGCCGGGGTGCTGCGCCGGCCGGGGTGCCGGGCCTGCCGGGATGCCGGGGTGCCGGGCCAGCCCGGGTTCTGGGCCGGCCGGCTACGGGCGCGGGCCGGAATGGCTGGCGCAGCGGGGTTGAGTTCTCGGGTCCTGCGCTCGAGGGCCGCGGGATGGGGCAGGCCGCCGCTCGGGTACCAGCGGGCGGCGGCCTGCCACCGGCCCCGGGCGTGAACGTCCCGGTTGCAGTTCCGGGGCCGGCTCGTCCAGCATTCACCACCGGCAGACCGGCCCTCGCGCGGGACGCTGCCCACCGCGCTACTGACGCACCGCCCCAACCCCGGCGCGGTGGGCCGCGATCTTCGCTCGTCCCACCGCCGATCCCTGGCTCAGCAGCGGTCCAGCATCTCCGTCAACGCCGCCTTCTCCGCGCTGTCGATGGTCAGCTGCCACTCGTACTTCACGTCGATCCACATCTTCGCGTAGGTGCACCAGTAGCCGGTGAGCGGAGGCTTCCACTCGTCGGGCGACTTGTCGCCCTTGGCCTGGTTGACGTTGTCCGTCACGGCGATCAGCTGCGGGTTGGTCAGGTCGTTGGCGAACGCCTCGCGCTTGGCGGTGGTCCAGGCCGACGCGCCGGTCCGCCACGCGGCGGCCAGCGGCACGACGTGGTCGATGTCGACGTCGGAAGCGGCGGTCCAGGTCGCGCCGTCGTAGGGGCTCTTCCACGTGCCCGACGTGGCGGCGCAACTGGAATCGGTCACGACGTTCGTGCCGTCCCGCTTCAGCACGACCTCGCGGGTGTTGCAGCTGCCGCCCTGGTCGTCCCAGTGCGGGAACTTGTCGCGCGAGTAGCCGGTGGACGTGCCGTCCGCCTGGACGGTCAGCGCCGCCAGCTCGGAGCGGGCCGTGGTCTCGGACGGGATGTTCGGCGGCTCCGCCACCGCGGTGCCGGTCGCGATGCCGGTGGTGAGCAGGGCCGAGAGACCGAGGACGATCAGCGAGTTTCGGGCGATGCGCATGGGTGCCGCCTTCGGGTGATCGGTGAGGACACTCCGAAGGTCGAACATGAAGATGGCGAAAGCAATACCTGTGGGTGATTTACCGACGACAGTAGGTTAACTATCAGTGATCGCCAGCAGGTCCTCGGTGTGCCGGTACCAGGTCCAGCGCGTCACCGGCCGCGGGTGCGGCACCCCGTTCTGCACCACTGCCGCCGGGTGGCAGCCCAGCTGGCAAGCCCGCCCGGACACCTCGGTTACCCGCCGGAACAACCCCCGGGTCACCCGCACGTCGACGCCCTCCGCGCCAGGCCGCACCACGAACGACCGCGCCGAGCCACGGAACGCGACCGTGTCGTCACAGTAAGCCTCGCCGGTGACCGGGCCGACCACCGCTTCACCCAGCAGGACTCCGCCGCTGTCGTCACGCACGAGCACCCGCGGCCGCGGCTCACCCTTCCGGGCGAGCGCGAGCGCCTCCGACGGGTCGGCCGGCAGCCCCCACAGCCGCGCCGCCGGCGAGCCCGGATCGGTCGGCACGTATGCCACCGGCGTGTCCCCCAACCGGTTCTTCCGCATGATCCGCACCACGACCGCGGCGAGGTCCGCATCCGTGCCGACGACGATCAACGGCTCCCCGGAAGTGCCCTCCAGCAGGGGATCCACGTCGTTCCGGCCGGGGCGCGCGGGCACTTCCCGCACTCCCGGCTCGTTGCGAAGGAGTGACGAACCAGACCCGCAAGCCAGCACCGTTCCCCGCGCCACCGGGTCCTCCGTTACGCTCATGCACCGGCATTTGCCTGCGCTGAATTTCCTGTTGCCGAATACCTGGAGTGTCACATGCCGGCCATCGTGCTCATCGGTGCCCAGTGGGGCGATGAAGGCAAGGGCAAGGCCACCGACCTGCTCGGCGACCGTGTCCAGTGGGTCGTCCGCTACCAGGGCGGCAACAACGCCGGTCACACGGTCGTGCTCCCCAACGGGGAGAACTTCGCCCTGCACCTCATCCCGTCCGGGATCCTCACGCCGGGCGTGACCAACGTGATCGGCAACGGCGTGGTCGTCGACCCGGGCGTGCTGCTCGACGAGCTGGACGGCCTGGAGAAGCGCGGCGTGGACACCAGCCGCCTGCTGCTCTCCGCCGACGCGCACCTGATCATGCCGTACCACGTGGCGATCGATAAGGTCACCGAGCGTTACCTCGGCAGCCGCAAGATCGGCACCACCGGCCGCGGCATCGGCCCGTGCTACCAGGACAAGATCGCCCGCGTCGGCGTCCGCGTGCAGGACCTGCTCGACGAGAAGATCTTCCGCCAGAAGGTCGAGGCGGCCCTGGAGTTCAAGAACCAGGTGCTGGTCAAGGTCTACAACCGCAAGGCACTCGACGCCGACCAGGTGGCCGACGAGGTGCTGGCGGCGGGCGAGAAGTTCGCGCACCGCATCGCCGACACGCGGCTGCAGCTGAACAAGGCCCTGGAGAAGGGCGAGACGGTGCTGCTGGAGGGGTCGCAGGGCACGCTGCTCGACGTCGACCACGGCACCTACCCGTTCGTGACGTCGTCGAACCCGACCGCGGGCGGCGCGAGCGCCGGGTCGGGCATCGGGCCGGGCCGCATCGGCACCGTGCTCGGCATCCTCAAGGCCTACACCACGCGCGTCGGGTCGGGCCCGTTCCCGACCGAGCTGAACGACGCGATGGGCGAGCACCTGCGCAAGGCGGGCGGCGAGTTCGGCGTCACCACCGGGCGGTCGCGCCGCACCGGCTGGTTCGACGCGGTGATCGCCCGGTACGCCACGCGCGTCAACGGGATCACCGACTACTTCCTCACCAAGCTCGACGTGTTGTCCGGCCTGGAGCGGGTGCCGATCTGCGTCGGGTACGAGGTGGACGGCTTCCGCACCGAGGACATGCCGATGACGCAAACCGACGTGCACCACGCCGTGCCGATCTACGAGGAGCTGCCCGGCTGGTGGGAGGACATCTCGCACTGCCGGACGTTCGAGGAGCTGCCGGCGAACGCGCGCGCGTACGTGGAGCGGATCGAGGAGCTGTCGCAGGCCCGGGTGTCCGCCATCGGCGTCGGCCCGGGCCGCGAACAGACCATCGTCCGCCACGAATTCTTGTAAGTGGTTCCACGGCTTGCGGGGCGGTGCGGGTAGCGGAACCTGAGGCGGCTTCGCCGCTGAAAAAGGCGGCGCGGCGCTCTAGGCCAGGGCGGTCTTCGTCGGCGTCGGGTTGCGGAAGAGGTCCAGCACCGGGCAGTGCTCGTCGACCTGGCGCTTGAGGTCCTCGTAGGCCTCGCGGCTCGCCGGGCCCTCCAGGTCGACCGTGACCCGCACGTCGGTGAAGCCGGGGCGGGTCTCGTTGAATCCGAAGAAGCCGTGCAGGTCGAGATCGCCCTCGACGGTGACCTTCACCGAGGTCAGCGGCACGCCCAGCTTCGCGGCCCAGAACTGGTACGTGATCACCTGGCACGAGCCGAGCGCGGCCAGCGCGTACTCGACCGGGTTGGCGGCGGTGTCCGTGCCGCCCAGCGGCGCGGGTTCGTCGACGCGGAAGGCGTGGTCCCGCACCTTCACGTCGACCTGGGTTGCGGTGCCGCCGACCAGCTGGTGGTCGACGGTGAACGAGACGGCGGCGTTGGCGGGATCGGCCGAGACGGCCTGGCGGGTTCCCTCGATGACATCGGTGAGCGACATGGTCATCACGGTGACGTGAGCGCCCCGCGCGGCGCGAGGGCTCCCAGAAGCTGGGACGCGGAATCCACGCCACCCGGTCGCCGTTACCGGTGATCATGAGGATCGGAGTGGCGCTGGCCACCGCGGACGACACCAACTACGTCGACGCGATCGTGGCCCAGGCGAAGCAGGTGGCCGCCGACGGGCTGAAGTCGGTGTGGTTCGGGCAGCGGTTCGACTACGACGCCGCCGCGCTGGCGACCGTCGTCGGGCGCGAGGTGCCGGAATTGTCCGTCGGCACCTCGGCGATCCCGATCTTCGGGCGGCACCCGCTGCTGGTCTCCAGCCAGGCCCAGACGGCGCAGGCCGCCACGCACGGGCGGTTCCAGCTCGGGCTGGCGCTGGGCGCGAAGAACCTGCTGGAAGGCGCGTTCGGCCTCAGCTACGAGCGTCCGGTGGCCCGGCTGCGCGAGTTCCTGACCGTGCTGCGCGAGCTGTTCACCACCGGCACCGCCGACTTCCGCGGCGAGGTCCTCACCGCCGTGCCGCCGCTGCCGGCCACGGTCCCCGGCGCGGGCCCGGTGCCGCTGCTGGTCGCCGCGATGGGGCCGCAGGCCCTGCGGGCGACCGGGGAACTCGCCGACGGCACGCTGCCCTACCTGGCCGGGCCGAAGGTGCTGGCAGGCGAGATCGTCCCGGCCATCACCGCCGCGTCGGCCGCCGCGCCGCGGGTCGTCGCGTTCGTCGCCGGTGTGGTCACCTCCGACGCCGAGCGGGTGCGCGCGAACGCCGTCGAGCAGCTCGCGTTCTACGAGCGGATCCCGTCCTACCAGCGGGTCATCGGCCTGGCGGGCGCCTCGCGTGCCGGTGAGCTGGCGGTGATCGGCGACGAGGAGACCGTCGCGGCCGAGATCCGGCGCTACTTCGACGCCGGGGCCACCGAGGTGGTCTTCACCCAGACGGACCTCGGCAGCGCGGAGGACCAGCGGCGCACCTGGCGGCTGCTGGGCGAGCTGTCCGGGAAGTGATGCGACCTGCCGCTCAGGATCGCCGATCTGCGGTGAGCAGGGTGCGTAGATCGCCGACGAGGCGATCGGCGCCCGCCTTGCCGAGCGGGGCGAGGAACTCCCGTTCAACCTCGCCTCGCGCGCGCTCGGCCTTGTCGAGGGTTTCGCGGCCGAGGCCGGTCAGCTCGACGATGTTCTTCCGCCGGTCCTCCTGGCTGCGGCGCCGCTCGACGAAACCCTTGTCCTCCAGCACGTCCACCAGCGCGACCATCGTGGTGCGGTCGACGCCGAGCCGCTCGGCTGCGGCGAGCTGGGAAAGCGGGTACTCGGCCGCCAGCACGGCCAGCACCGCCAGCTCACGACCGTCGAGCCCGAACGGTTCGAGCGCGCGGGCTACCGCCGCGGTCAACGCCAGCTGCGTGTGCTTGAGGAGGTAGCCGAGCCGCCCGGTCAGCACCTCGGGAGGATCACCCGCCATGGCACGCAGCCTATCGAAAAACTGATCGTCAGGAGCGCTGATCATCTGTTAGATTGACGATGTGCGCTTCGGAATGAAAACAACTCCCATGCACGTCTCCTACGACGAGATCCTGCGGGTCTGGCAGGAAGCCGACGGCCTGCCGCAGATCGAGGACGCCTGGCTCTGGGACCACCTTCTGCCACTCGCGGGGCCCCCCGACGGTCCGGTCCACGAGGGCTGGACGCTGCTCACCGCCCTGGCCGCGCAGACCGAGCGGCTGCGGCTGGGGCTGCTGGTGTCCAGCACCCGGCTCCGCCACCCGGCGATGCTCGGCAAGATCACCAGCACGCTGGACGTCGTGTCCCGCGGCAGGCTGGTCGTCGGGCTGGGCGCGGGCGGCACGCACCAGCCGGCCGGGGCGGGCGGGATCCCCGGCGAGAACCCGGCCATCGCCGAGTACGCCGCCTACGGACTGACCCTCGTGTCACCCGCGGAGGGCCTTGGCCGGCTCGCGGAGAGCATCGAGATCCTCAAGCTGATGTGGACGCGGGACCGCTTCGACTACGACGGGCGTTACTACACGCTGACCGGCACGCGGAACGAGCCGAAGCCGGTGCAGCGCCCGGGACCGCCGCTGCTGATCGGTGGCTGGGGCACCCGGATGCTGCGGCTGGTCGCCGAGCACGCGGACGCGTGGAACATCCCGGGGCCGCCGCACAACAGCGTCGAGTTCGTCGCCGAGCGGAACCGGGTCCTCGACCGGCACTGCGCGGAGATCGGCCGCGATCCACGCGAGATCGAGCGGTCCGTGCAGCTGATCGTGTCCTACGACGACCCGGCGAGCTCACGCGATCTCGTGCGGCGGCTCGCCGACGCCGGGGTGGACCACATCGTGCTGAGCCTGCGTGCGCCGTACCCGCCGGGCGCCGCGCGGTGGCTGGTCGACGAGATCACGACAGCCGTGCCGTGAGGGTGTCCGACAGGGCGAGCTCCTCGAGGTCGAGTTCGCGCAGGACCTTGCGCAGCACCTCGTCGTCGAGCTTGCCCTCGGCCCGCTGCTCCAGCATCGTCTCGCGCTGCACGAGCAGCAGTTCGCGGCGCGCCTGCACGAACGCGGCGTGCGGGCTGGACTCGCGTTCCTCGGCGCTGAGCGAGATCGCCGCGACGGCTCCCCGGTAGCGGGTCTCGACCAGGGCCCGCAACCGGTTCACCAGCCGGTCGGCCTTCTCCGGCGGGATGTCGAGCCGGTGGCACAGTTCCGGGGCCAGCTCGTCGAGCCGGGCCAAGGCCGCGTGCATCGCCGCCTCGCGGGCCGCCATCTCCTCCTCCGCGTCCTGCTCGGCGTCGTCCTTGTCGTGCACGCCGAGCTTGCGGATCACCGCCGGCAGGGTGAGCCCTTGGATCAGCACGGTCCCGATCGCGACGACGAACGCGAACAGCTGGATCTCGTCCCGGCCGGGGAACGGCTGCCCGGCGTGGGTCGTCAGCGGCACACCGGCCGCCGCGGCGAGCGACACCACGCCGCGCATGCCCGCCCAGGACAACACGAGGAGGTTCCGCGTCGGCGGCCGTTCTCGTTCGCGGCCGAACAGCCTGAGGGCGTGCGGCAGGTAGGCGTTGAGGAACACGTACGGGAACCGGATGGCGATGGTGACCGCGAGGATGGCGATCGCCGCAGCGAAGAGCTGCCAGTTGCCGCGCGCGTTCTCGTTGGCGCTCTCCAGCACGAACGGCAGTTGCAGGCCCATCAACGCGAACACGAGCGCTTCAAGCAGCACGTCCAGCGACGCCCAGATCGACGAGTCCTGCACCCGCGTGGCCGAGCCCGCGTACAACGACCTGTCACCGAGGTACAACCCGGCGGCGACCACCGCGAGCACGCCCGAACCGCTGAAGTCCTCGGAGAACGGGTGCAGGTGCTCGGCGACGACGTACACGGCGAACGGCACGATGATGCCGAAGACCGACTCCATCAGCGGGTCGTCGAGCTTGCGCCGGATGTAGGAGACGAGCACCGCCGCCGCGAGCCCGACGCCGATCCCGAGCACCGCGGCGACGAGGAACACCAGGAATCCGTGGCCGAGCGACCCGGCCGCGCCGAGCACCGCGGCGAGACCGATCTTGTACAGGGTCAGCGCGGCGGCGTCGTTGACCAGGCTCTCCCCGGTGAGCACGGTCATCAGGCGGCGCGGGAGGCGCTGGCGGCGGCCGATCGCGGCGGCGGTGACGGCGTCCGGCGGCGCGACGACCGCGCCCAGCACGAACGCCGAGGCGAGTGGCAGGTCCGGCAGCAGCAGGTGCACGACGAACCCGACGACGAGCGCCGTGACGACGACGAGGACCACGCCGAGCCCGATGATCGGCCGGGCGGCGGCCTTGAACTGGGCGAACGAGCTCTCCCGCGCGGTGGAGTAGAGCAGCGGCGGCAGGACCAGGGTGAGGATCAGCTCCGGCTCCATCTGCACCCGCGGCACGCCCGGGATGAACGACACGGCCAGCGCCGCCACGACGACCAGCAGGGGCGCCGAGAGGTTGAACCGCCGGGCGATCGCGGTGAGACCGAGCGCGCCGGCGAGCACGCCCATCAAGGTCAGGAGCTCCATGGGTAGATGCTTACCCAGCGAGCCGCGCTCCACCCGGTGAGTGACATGCCCGCGGCGGCGAGCGCAGGGCTCGCCAGGGTGAGGGGACTCGCGGGGTGAGCGGGAACTCGCTGCCGCGAGCGCGGGACTCGCGCGAGTGAGCGCTGAATCGCCGGGCCGGGCGGGGAACTCGCGGGCACGAACGTGGAACGCGCGACCCCGGGTGCGCGACTCGCCGCCCCGTGCGGAACCGCCGGCCCCGGCGCGGAATCGGAGGCGCCGGTGCGCGACTCAACAGCCGGGGTGCACGACGCGCCCCCACGCGAAACCACCGGCCCCGGCGCGGAACCGGCGGCCCCGGTGCGCGACACACCAAACCAGGTGCACGACGCGCCCCCACGCGAAACCACCGCCCCCGGTGCGCGACTCACCAGCCCGGGTGCACAACCCGCCGCCCGGCGCGAAACCACCGGCCCCGGTGCGCAATCGCCGGCGCCGGTGCGCGACTCGCCTGCCGGGGTGCACGACTCGCCGCCCCCCGGCGAAACCACCGCCCCCGGTGCACAACTCGCCGCCCCCGGTGCGCGATTCGCCAGCCGGGGTGCGCGACGCGCCGCCCCACGCGAAACCACCGCCCCCGATGCAGAACCGCCAGCCCCGGTACGCGACACACCAGCCCAGGTGCACGACTCGCCGCCCCCGGGTGCGGGAATCGCCAGCCCGAGCGCGCAACCCACCCACCCAGGCGCGAAACCCACCAACGCGAGCGCACAACCCGCCCACCCGGGTGCACAACCCGCGGCCGCGCACACGAAAAAGGCCCGGGCAGCAATCCAGCGCTGCCCGGGCCCTTCCTCAGAACAACCTCAGTGCATCATCACCGCGGGCGGGGCGCCCTCGGCGGCGTCCTCCTCCGGCGGCAGCGCCGGCTTCTTCGGCAGGAACAGCGCCGGGATCAGGCACAGCGCCACCAGCACCAGCGTCCAGGTGAACGTCGAGGCGAAGGCGTCCGCGCTGGCCACCGCCGCGGCGTCGTGCGTGGCCGGGTTCATCAGCGCGGCCGTCGCGGCGAGCTGGCCCTCGCTGGTCGCCACGCCGAACTTCCCGGCGAGCAGGCTGGCCAGGATGATCGACACGATGGCCGACCCCACCGCACCGGCGGTCTGCTGCACGATGTTCATCGCCGTCGACGCGCGCGCCACCGTGCGCTGCGTCAGCGTCTGCAGCGCCGCGGTGCTGATCGGCATCATGCTCATGCCCATGCCGAGCCCCATCACGAACAGCGCGCCCATCAGCAGCAGGTAGGACGTGTCCGCACCCACCTGCGTGAACACCGCGACGCTGGCGATGATCAGCACGATGCCGGGCAGCACGACCTTGCCCGCGCCGATCTTGTCGACCAGCTTGCCCGCGATCGGCATGGTGATCATCGCGCCGATGCCCTGCGGCGCCAGCAGCAGACCGGCCTGCAGCGCGCTTTCGCCGCGCACCAGCACGAAGTAGGTCGGCAGGATCAGCATCGACCCGAGGAAGGCGATCATGAACAGGGTCATGGTCACCATCGCGATGCTGAACGTGCGGTTGCGGAACAGGGTCAGGTCGACCAGCGGGTTGGCGACCTTCAGCGCCCGCACGATGAACGCCACGATCAGCACGATCCCGACGATCCCCGGCAGCCACACGTTGGTCGCGCCGACGCCGCCGTGGTGCGGGATGTTCGACACGCCGTAGATCAGCGCCGCGAGACCGGGCGAGAGCATCACCATGCCGGCGAAGTCGAACTTCTCGGCCGGGCGCGGCTCGTCCTTCGGCAGCAGCCGCCACGCGAGCAGGATCGCGACGATGCCGATCGGCACGTTGATGTAGAAGATCCACCGCCAGCTCACCGAGTCGACCAGCCAGCCGCCCAGGATCGGGCCGCCGATCGGGCCGAGCAGCATCGGCACGCCGAGCACGGCCATCACGCGGCCGACGCGGTGCGGGCCCGCGGTCTTGGTCAGGATCGTCATGCCCGCCGGCATCAGCATGCCGCCGCCGAGGCCCTGCAGGACCCGGAACACGATCAGCGACTCGATGTCCCACGCCGCACCGGCCAGCGCGGAGCCGACCAGGAAGAACGTGATCGCCAGCATGTAGAGGCGCTTGGTGCCGAACCGGTCGCACGCCCAGCCGGTGACCGGGATGACCGTGGCCAGCGCCAGCATGTACCCGGTCGCGATCCACTGGATCGTGTCGAACGAGGTCTCGAACTCCAGCGTCAGCGCCTGGAGCGCGACGTTGACGACGGTGGTGTCGAGGATGGCCATCACGCTGCCGAGCACGACGACGGCAGCGACCTTCAGCACCGCGCTGTCGAGTTTGTCGGCGTCCGCGGGTCTTGGTTCCGAAGCAGTGGTCATGAAGTGGTCCGTCCAGGTCTACGAGCGGGCAGGGCCGACCGCAGGAGGAAACCCCGAAGAAAAGCGCAAATCCCCCTCAGTCCACTCTGAGACTAGCCGGGCGACAGGCTATGACGCGAAGACTTTTCGAGTGGTCGGGATCACTTCAGCGGAAAGCGAAAACGCGGGCACGGCCCGTGGCCGTGCCCGCGTCGTCCACTCAGGACCCGACGGCGACCAGCGCGGTGTCCGGCTGGTCGGCGAACAGGCCGTCGATGCCGGTGGCGAGGAACGCGTCCAGCTCGGCGAAGGCGTTGCCCCACGCCGACGGGTCGGCCGACGAGCGCAGGTTCACCGGCAGGAAGCTGTTCTCGTTGCGGAAGGTGTAGGGCACGACCTTCAGGCCCGCGTCGTGCGCGTCCTTCACCAGCGAGGTCGGCGTGCCGAGCGCGCCCGCCGTGGTCCGCGGGATGATCTGCGCCTTCTCCGGGCCGAGGTAGTCGGCGTAGGTGGAGATCTCCTTGAGCCCGGCCGGGGTGACCAGGTCGGCGTAGGTGCGCTTGTCGCCGCTCGCGACGAAGTCGGCCGGCGCGCCGCTGGCCGAGGTGAGCTGCACCAGCGGCACCTTCACCTGCCTGCTCAGCGCCTTGAGGTTGGCCACCTCGAACGACTGGATGATCACCGGCGCGTTGCGCTTGTTCAGGCCGTTGCGGTTGAGGAGGTCGACCAGCTTCGGCTCGGTGGGGTTGCCGATCGAGGCGAAGTAGGTGGAGTGCTTGATCTCCGGGTAGGTGCCCAGCGTGCGGTGCAGTTCGCGGCCGAGGCGCCTGGTGAGGTCCAGCACCTCCTGGTAGGTCGCGATCTGCCAGCGGCCGTTGTAGATCTTGTTGTCCGGGCGGATGTCCGGGATGCGCTCGGTGGCACGCAGGGTCTTCAGCTCGGCGAGCGTGAAGTCCTCGGTGAACCAGCCGGTCAGCGCGACGCCGTCGATGACCTTGGTGGTCTTCCGGTTGGCGAACTCGGGGTGGGCGGCGACGTCGGTCGTGCCGCCGATCTCGTTCTCGTGCCGGGCGACGAGCTGGCCGTCCTTGGTGGGCACCAGGTCGACGTCGACCCAGTCGGCGCCCTGGCGGTAGGCCAGCTCGTAGGAGGCCAGCGTGTGCTCCGGCCGGTAGCCGGGCGCGCCCCGGTGTCCGACGACCACTGGTTCGGCACGCTCCTTGTCAGCCGGGGCGGCTTGGCTCGCGCTGGTGACGCCGGCGGCGCCGACCAGGAACAGGCCGGACAACGCCAGGGCGGCGAGTCTTCTCCGCACGGGAACCTCCTGTGGGGACGAAAGGGATCTCCGCGCCACTCTCACCGGCCCGGACTACGGCCGCCACACGGGCGGGGGACGGTGGGCTGGCGGGCGGGTGAACGGGGCGTGGCGCAGGTCAACGTCTACGCTCAGGGCTTGTGCGCGTTCTAGTCATCGGGTCCGGTGCCCGCGAACATGCCCTGCTCCTCGCCGCGTCCCACGACCCGGCCGTCACCGCGCTCGCCTGCGCGCCAGGCAACGCCGGCACCGCGGCGCTGGCCGAGCAGCTCGGCGTCGACGTGGCCGACCCGGCCGCGGTCGCCGAGCTGGCGAAGCGCTGGCAAGCCGACCTCGTGGTGATCGGCCCCGAGGTGCCGCTGGTCGCCGGCGCGGCCGACGCCGTCCGCAAGGCCGGCATCCCGGTCTTCGGCCCGTCCGCCGCCGCGGCCCGCATCGAGGGCTCGAAGGCGTTCGCCAAGGACGTGATGGCCACCGCGAAGGTGCCGACCGCGCGCAGCGAGATCGTGGACAACCCGGCCAAGCTCGACGAGGCGCTGTCCCGCTTCGGCCCGACCTGGGTGGTCAAGGACGACGGGCTGGCCGCCGGCAAGGGCGTCGTCGTCACCCCGGACCGCGACGCGGCGCGCGCGCACGCCATGAAGCTGCTCGACGGCGGCCACCCGGTGCTGCTCGAGTCGTTCCTCGACGGGCCGGAGGTGTCGCTGTTCTGCCTGGTCGACGGCCGCACCGTGGTGCCGCTGCTGCCCGCGCAGGACTTCAAGCGCGTCGGCGACGGCGACACCGGCCCCAACACCGGCGGCATGGGCGCGTACGCGCCGCTGCCGTGGGCGCCCGCCGGCCTCGTCGACGACATCGTGCGCGACATCGTCCAGCCGGTCGTCGACGAGATGGCCGCCCGCGGCGCCGAGTTCTCCGGCCTGCTCTACGCGGGCCTCGCGATCACCTCCGACGGCCCCCAGGTCATCGAGTTCAACTGCCGGTTCGGCGACCCGGAGACACAGGTCGTGCTCGCGCTGCTGGCCACCCCGCTGGCCGGGCTGCTGCACGCGACCGCGACCGGCACCCTCGCCGAGCACCCGCCGCTGGAGTGGCACCCGGGCTCCGCGGTCACCGTCGTGATCGCCGCCGACGGCTATCCGGGTGTGCCGCGCGCGGGCGACGTGATCACCGGCGCCGAGTCCGAGGGCGTGCTGCACGCGGGCACCCGCCGCCGCGACGACGGCGCCGTGGTCTCGCACGGTGGCCGGGTGCTGTCCGTGGTCGGCGTCGGCGAGGACCTCGACGCGGCCCGCGCCCAGGCCTACGAGCGGGTCGCGAAGGTGCACCTGTCCGGTTCGCACCACCGCACCGACATCGGGCTCAAGGCCGCTCGCGGCGAGATCACCGTGCCGGGTGCTTCGGCGAATTCCGGCCCGAGCTGATCCCGGGATTGGTAGCCTTCCTACCGGAACTGGTCGGTTACCGTCCGTACCCGGGGAGTGAGTTGTGGCAGAGGACGACCTGCGCGGCGCCGGCCAGGGTCTCGCACCCACGCTCGGCGCCCTCGGCGCGACCGTGCCGTCGGTGCCCCACGACCTGCGGGTCGACCCGGACAAGGTGCTGCTGGTCGCGCAGGTCGTCAACGAGCAGGCCGACGCGCTCGACGACCGCATCCGGCAGAAGCTGATCGACCTCAACATCACCGCGCCGGCCGAGGACGTCATCAGCACCACCGCCACCGACGCGTGGAACCGGCTGGTGGCCCGCGGCGAAGACTCGTACGCGGCGCGGGTGCAGGCCTACGTCCGCAACCTGCGTGACCTCGCCGCGCAGCTCCGGCAGGCCGCGCAGGCCTACCAGGCCGGTGAGGAGGAGAAGGTCATCGCGCTGGGGGACCGCGGTGCCGGCCCTGCCTAGGACGGTCGTCGCGGCCGCGCTCGTGGTGTCCGGCTGCACGTCGACCGTGTCCGGGGTCGCCGGACCCGCCACGCGGCCGAGCAGTCAGCCGCCCGAACTGCCCGCCCGGCAACGCGAGCTGCCGCTGCGGGACGCCGACCCGTGCGCCCTGCTCACGTCCGCCCAGCTGGACCGGCTCGGCGAGAACGGCGCGCCACGCAGGCTGCCCGAAGACACCCAGCGCGACGGCCCGACCTGCGCGTTCGACGTCGACGCCAGGCCGCCGACGTACACGTACTACCTCGAGGTCATCGGCAACGCCGACATCGAGGACTGGCGCACCGGCGCGCACCGGCGGACCAGCATGGTCCAGCAGCCGGTCGCGGTGCCCGGGTTCCCCGCGCTGGTGAACTACGCGCCCAGCGAGGGGATCCAGGACTGCGAGGTGCTCGTCGGCGTCGCCCAGGGCCAGACGCTGCGCGCCCAGATGGCGCCCGACGACCGCTCGTTCACCCAGCAGCAGCTGTGCGACATGGCGACGAACGTCGCGAAGCTGGCCGTCCAGACGCTCGAAACGCTGAAGTGAGGTGTGGCGTGGCCACGTTCGACAGCAGCAAGTACGACATCCCGACGCTCGTGGCGAAGCTGCGCGACCAGCGGTTCGACGGCTACCAGCCGGAGCAGCTCGCGCAGGTAGTGGAGAAGTTCCGGGACGGCGCGGGCCCGTCGGGGATCACCGGGGCCGTCGAGGCGCTGAAGTCGATCTCCGGCGCGCTCGCCGACACCGAAGAGGCGCTGCGGACCCAGCTCAAAGCGCTCGGCGTGGAGTGGCAGAGCCGCGCCGCAGGGCAGGCGTCGTCGGTGGTCGCGCGGGAGGCCGGGTTCTCCGGTGAGGCCACGGCGAAGGTCGAGCAGGCCGCGCAGATGATGTACGAGCAGGCCGAGGCCTTCACCCGGACCAGGAACAAGCTGCCCGCGCCGGAGGACCTGCGCAAGGCGGGCGGCTACACCTTCGGCGACACGGTGTTCAGCCTGTTCGGGTTCGAGACCGATCATGCGGCCGACGTGCGCATCGCCGAGGAGGCCAAGGCCCAGGCGGTGGACGCGCTCAACGCCTACGCCCACGACAGCGGCAACTACCTCGGCTCGACGTCCACTGTGGACGCACCGGCGCCGGTCTCGCTGCTGTCCGCGCCGGGAACCGGTGTGGTGGCGGGGATCGGCGGGGCGTCGGCGCCGGTGCCGTCGCTGCCGGACACCGCGCCGACCCAGGCCCAGGGCACGAAGGACGTGACGCCGGCGCGGGTGGACACCCCGACACCGCCGATGGGCGTGCCGGCCGCTCCGGCTGCGGGTGCTTCGGTGGCCGGGGTCACCCCGGCGGGCGCCG
Source organism: Amycolatopsis sp. NPDC006131 (assembly GCF_040614175.1). Classification (NCBI taxonomy): domain Bacteria; kingdom Bacillati; phylum Actinomycetota; class Actinomycetes; order Pseudonocardiales; family Pseudonocardiaceae; genus Amycolatopsis; species Amycolatopsis sp. NPDC006131. Next base: position 4,299 of record NZ_JBEXTX010000004.1, on the reverse strand, counting down.
GTGGTGGGACGACCGCTGGACGCCCCGCCGCGCCCGCGCCCACCGGATCAGTTGCCGTCGGCTCTGGTTCCCCCGGCGGAGCCGGCTTCGCAGGCGAACGCCGGGCGTCGGCTTCGCCTGAATCGAAGAACACTGGTGGCCAGTCCGGCGCTGCGACCGGCGGCCGGGCGATTCCCAGCAGTGGTTCCGCCGTAGGCGCCCGGCCCGGCTCCGCCGGGCAGCCGGGCGCCGGGCAGGTCCACGGTGCCGGTGGCCGCTCCGCGGCCGGCGCACCCGGCACCGGGCTCGGCCCGGGTGCCGGGCTTGGCGCAGGCACCGGAAGCGGCGCGGGCGCGGCGGGCGGAAGCGGCGCGGGCGGCGCAAGCGCGGCAACACCTGCCGAAGAAGCGCTCGGCAGGGGCCGTTCCGCGGGCGCGATCCCACCCTCCACCACCTCCCCCAATGCGGTCGGCCCCGGGTTCGCGGCCGTGCGGACGCCCTCCGGGCTCAGCGGGCTCGCCGAGGCCGCCCCCGCGCTCGGCGCGGCCGGGGCGAGCGGGGCGCTGGCGGGCGAGGGCGAACGGCAGAGCCGCGTCGGGCGGAACACCGCGGGCAACCGCATCCACCAGATCCCCTCCGACGACCTGCCCGAGGAGGAGGAAGCCCGCCTCGCCCGGCGCGGCGGCCACACCCCCGACTCGGCGACCACCCGGTCGATCCTGGAACCCGCCGCACCGCAGGACGGCGAGGAGGACGCCGAGCACGTCCGCCGCTTCGGTGTCGACGACAACGACCTGTTCACCGACCGGCGGGACGTCTCACCGGACACGATCGGCGACCGATGAGCCTCGTCCTGACGACGCTCGAGTTCGACGTCCTGTGGGAGAGCTTGCGGCTGCCCCGCGCCCACCCGGCGCTGCGGGTGCCGAGCCCGGGCCGCACCCACACCGAGCGGCGGCAGCTCGCGGGCCGCGCCTGGGAGATGCTCGCCGACCGCGGGCTCGCGCGCGGGCAACGGGCGGTCGGCGAGATCGTCGACATGGCGACGTTGCTGGCGAACCCGCAGGTCGCGATCGACGTGTGGGTGTGGACGGACCGGGAGATCCGCGGCCTCGCGGTGTCCAACGGCAGCCAGGCGCTGCTCGCGGTGGTGGACTCGGGCGAGGTGTGGCTGATCCCGGCGCGGCCGAACGCGCTGGCCGAGTCGGCGGTGTCGGTGGCCGGTGAGCAGCCGGCCGGCGTCGGGCACTCGGTGAGCCTGCCGCACAGCACGCTGCGGGCGGCCGACGCGGACGCGAAGGGCGACCCGAAGTCGCTGGTCACGGCGCTGGAGGACCGGGGCGTCGAGCTGTGGGAGGCGCAGGAGCTGGCCGGGATGCTGGTCGGGATGACCACCCGCGGGCAGTTCGGCGTCGAGCGGGAGGGGCGGCGCGCGGGCCGGGTGGTCGCGTTCTACGACACCGACGCGGGCCGGTACCTGCTGCAGGTGGGCGGGCAGGACTGGGCGACGGTCGCGCCCGCGGACAACCAGCTGCTGGTCAGCCGGGTCGCGGAGCTGCTCGACGAAGCGTGAACCACCGGATGGTGGAACTTGGCGGATTCCGCGTACAGGCTGCGACAACCGTCCTACAGTGAGCGACGTGCCTGAGAGTGATCCGGATTCGCTGGAGCATGTGGCCGGGCAGGTCGAGGCCATCCACGAGCAGTTCAAGAAAGCCAAGGACAAGGTCACGGGCGTGACCGGGGAGAACCCGTTCGGCGCCATCAAGCGCCCGGACGAGCTGGAGCCGGGCGAGCACCCGTCGGACGGCATGGTGGACGCGCTGGGGTCGTTGCGCGACGGCGTGCACAAGCAGTTCGACGCGGCTGCCGAGCTGATGAGGTCGACCGGCAGCGCCCTGCGCGACGCGGCGCGGGCGTTGCGCGAGACCGACGACGCGGCGCGCGACAGCGTGACCGTCAAGGACGGAAGCCTGCAGGTCTGACATGGTCGCCGCACCGGGGATGCCGCCCGAATGGAACGACGTGGTGGCCCGCGCGCAGCAGGTCGAGAAGCTGAACCCGGCGGGGATCCAGGCCGTCGCGGACCAGTTCACGCAGGCGTCGAAGGACTCCGCGGACCACTCGGTGGCGCTGCGGAACGCGACCGCGGCGCTGGGCGGCGGCACGTGGACCGGCCCCGCGGCCGACGCGTTCTTCGCCTACGTCAAGCAGATCGGCGACGCGGGCAAGAAGGTCAACGACCACCTCGACGAGGTCGCGCGGGAGTTGTCCGGTCTGCAGACGTCGCTGGCCGACGTCAAGGGCCGGATCGACACGATCAGGCAGCAGGCCCAGACGGACATCGAGAAGGCCAACAGCGACGCGGTGACGAACGCGAACGCGGCCGAGGCGATGGAGCGCGAGGTACGCGAGGGCAAACCGGGCGCCACGATGCCCTCGCCCACGTCGGCCGAGATCATGGCCGCGAACGCGCAGAAGACGAGCGGCATCGCGGCCGGTGCCCGGGACCAGATCCAGGGGTTGTTGAGCAGCGCGAACGAGCAGATCAACCGGGTGATGGGCCTGGTGCGCAAGGAGGTCCAGGGCGGGTACGCGTCGGTGCCCCCGCTGGGCGGCAAGCCGAAGACGATGAAGAGCACGGGCGGACTGCGCTCCGGCTCCGGCGGCGGTGGCGGCAGTGGCGGCGCGGGTGGTGGCGGCGGTCTGGGCCCGAGCGGCGGACCGCCGAGCAGCCAGCCCCCTGGCAACGTGCGGCAGTGGATCGAAGAGGCGATCCGCATCCTGCAGGCCGCCGGAGTGCCGGTCACGGAAGCGGACATCGACAAGATCTGGACGATCATCGAAAAGGAGTCGAGCGGCAATCCCAACGCGATAAACCTTTGGGACTGCGTACCGCTGGACACGATGATCCTGACCCGGCGCGGCTGGCTGAAGCACGACGAGGTCCGGACCGGTGACGAGACGATCGGATACGACCCGGAGACGGGCCGCAGCCGGTGGACGCGCATCACGCGCGTGGTGCACCACGCGGACGCTCACCTGGTCCGGCTGCACAACTCGCGCTGGTCCGCCCGCACGACGCCCAACCACCGCTGGCTGAGCTTCCCCCGCGTGCACGTGACGCGACCGGACCTGCCGGTGCGCTGCCCGGAGTGCGGCTGGGAGCCGCGCGGCCGGGTGCAACCGGCGAACGGGGTCGCGGTGCACCGCCGGAAGGTGCACGACATCGCGACGGGCGCCCAGCGGAACGTGCACACCACCGACGGCCGGTTCGTCACGAGCGGCGAACTCACCAGCCGCGACCGGCTGCTGCTCGCCGCACCGGCCGACACCCCGTCCTGCCTGGACGTCACCGAACGCGAGGCCGCCATCCTGGGCTGGATCGCCGGGGACGGGCACGTGGAGACCCGCCTGCACCGGCCCAGCATGTCGATCGCCCAGTCGAAGCCGCCGATGGTGGCCAAGCTGCGTGAGCTGCTGGCCGGAGTGCCGCACGCCGTGTACGTCGACGACCGGGGTGGTTGCGGGCCGCGCCACCAGTTCCGGCTCGACCCCGGCTACGCCCGCGACCTGCTCGCGCGGGCGGGCCACCCGAAGTCGGACGCGGTCCGGCAGGTGCTGGCGATGTCGGCGGAGCAGCGCACCGCGTGGCTCGACGCTCTCGTCGACGCCGAAGGCACGGTGACGGCCGGCCGCGTGGTGGTGTACCAGGCACCCGGCACGGTGCTGGAAGCCGCGACGCTCGCCGCCTACCTGTCGGGGAAGCGGCCCCGCGTCCTGCACTCCCGGCGGGCGGCGAAACCGGAGACGTGGCAGGCCGAAGCGTCGCTGCACCTCAACACCCCGATCATCACCGGCGCGTTCCTGAAGACCGAGGACGCCGGCCGCGGTGACGTGTGGTGCGTGACGACGGACCTCGGCACGTGGACAGCGCGCGAGGGCGACCACGTCTTCCTCACGGGCAACTCGAACGCCGCGGCGGGGCACCCGTCCAAGGGGTTGATGCAGTGCATCGACTCGACGTTCAACGCGCACAAACTGCCCGGCCACGACGACATCTACAACCCGGTCGACAACATCATCGCCGGAGTGCGGTACACGTTCAGCCGGTACGGCGGCTTTGAGGGGCATCCGGGCCTGAAGGCAATGGCCGCAGGCGGCGGCTACCAGGGCTACTAGCCCGCGAACAAAACCCGTGCTGGGTGGTCATCCCGTCGCCTGACACTGGACGATCACCTTGAGCCAGGGCCGCAACCTGCGTGCTTTCCGGCGGCCGAACATGCCAACCTTGCGGCCCTGGCTCAAGGTGATATGCAC